>CAZGAI010000521.1:0-2912 GCA_964523175.1 uncultured Victivallales bacterium
TATATTTTGTGTCAGGTGAACTTAAACATAACTGTTTTACTAGCTGGTAATTTTCAGTATTAAAAAAATACTTAATAACCCCTCCGGACATATAATCAATATTTTTCTGAATTAATTCTCTGCACTTTACACCATCAACTGTTACAATATTATCCGATAATTTCAAGTTGCCGGAAAGTTCATCAAACCTAAGTATATATTGCTTAAAATAATCCTTCAATAATTTAATGTTCGGTCTGACTTTACTATCTTCAACTTCGCCACCTTTACCCTCAAAATAAACGTAAAATTTATCTTTAATAAAAGAAGAAGAATATGAAGGTTTTTTTTTATTCCCTTTATTGCTCACCATATAGCAGTTCGGATTCTTGTAATAAAAGTAAAGCTTATCCGTAAATATCACTTCTGTAGTTTCTGCATATACAGTTTTAAGTGATGAGCATTTTTCAAACAAGCCTTTAGGATCTAAAGTATTTCGCATTTCTTTGAAAAATGCTTTGGAGGGAATATTTAGTTCAGGTTTGAGGTTACTACTAAATCCTTGAACAGTAAGCATCATGAATGCTGAAGTTAAGCATATGAATATTTTTTTCATTAAACCTTCCTCTTATTTCAGTTATTGAAAGACCAGTATTATAAACAAATATTTGCATCAACTCATATTAGCAGAATTAGCACAATGTGTTTTGCTTACTCACACTATATCATCCTTAATTCTCCTAATCAAACAAACCATTTAGTGGAATACTCAATTGTACATTACTGATGCGTTAAATCTATAACCTGAATTATTCATGCGTTGAGTTTGCTGTTAGTTACGAGTTGTGATTCCCATAACTCCTGTTGGGGATTGTCAATGTAAGCTTGTCAGATAGAGATTTAGGGCTTTTCAATCCAAAGATGGAACAATCTATGAGGGATATGGCCAATTTTATGACAAAATACAAGCAAGGCATGTAGCAAATAGGAAAGTTATTGGATATAATGAAGAATAAGTACAACTACTATTGTCTTATTAGAACCGGGTTAAATTGAAATATGTAATTATTAGGTTAAAATTTATTCGGGCTGAAAGTGACTAATATGCAGATTTTTATGAAAGTATGAAACGTTGTTAATGAAAATATTTTTTTACATTATATAAGAAATTAATATAACTCTATTATTATAAAGGTTTAACAATGAAATTGCAAAGAAAAGATTTTCTAATAAGAAGTGCTAATCAGAACTATGATAAAGATTTCATAGAAAAAAGATTAGTGGATATTGAAAGTAAAATAGGTAAAAAATTTGAAAAGATTAGGCATTACACAATAAAGCCTGAAAACATTAGAGGTAATATTGAAAACTTTATTGGTGCTACTCAGGTTCCGTTGGGGGTTGCAGGGCCTTTGCTGGTAAATGGAGATTATGCCAAAGGTGTATTTTATGTGCCAATGGCAACTACTGAAGGAAGTCTTGTTGATAGTTATACCAGAGCCATGATGGTTTCAGCTATGGCTGGGGGTATAAAAGCCAAAATACTAAAAAATATTATGCATATTACGCCACTTTTCTATTGTAACTCTGTTGAGCAGGCTCTTAAATTGTCAGAATGGTTAGAAAATAATTTTCAAAAGGTGAAAAAGGCTGCAGAAGAAACTACAAGTCATGGAAAACTTAAAAGTATAGAAACTAATGTTTTTAATAGATATTTATATGTAAAGTTTCTCTTTGATACAGGAGATGCAATGGGGTTGAATATGATAAATATTTCAACTAATAATGCTTGTAGTTTTGTTTCAGATAATTTTGAGAACGTCAAATATATTTTAAGGTCTAATTTATCCTCAGACAAAAAAGCCTCCTTTATAAACAATGTAAATGGATATGGTAAAACTGTTTATGCAGAGTGTACGTTGTCGGCAGCTGTATTAAAAAGGTACTTTAAAACAGATGCTAAAACATTGCTGAGAGGCTGGAAGATAGCTAATTACTCTCAAATGATAGGTGGAACTGTTGGGTTAAACCAGCATTTTGCAAACGGGCTGGCAGCAATTTTTGTTGCTACAGGCCAGGATGTAGCTCAGATTGTTAATGGGGCGACAGGATGGAGTATTTTAGAAGAAGCTGAAGATGGAGCACTTTTCGGGAGTGTTACTATACCAAATCTTCTTATCGGTACTGTTGGTGGTGGTACTCATATTGGTACACAAAGAGAAGCACTTGAAATAATGGATTGCTACGGTGAAGGTAAGAGTAAAAAAATGGCTGAGATCATTGCTGCAACGATTTACGCAGGAGAAATATCCTTAGGGGCCGCTATGGTCCATGGTGATTTCATTTTTGCTCATGCTAAGAAAAATAAAGAAATAAAAAAAGACTTAGAGCAGGATAAATAATTGATGGTGCACTAATGGGATATCAGTTGTTAAGCTTTGCAAACAAAAGATTAACAACTTAGTATTCCAATCTTTGAGTACAGCAAACAATGCAATTTAACCTAAACCTATCTGTTAAAATTTAATGGCCTGGATGGTTTAATAACCTCTGCACTTATACTCATATCAAGTAGTGAATTATTAGATTTATTAGAAATAAAGTCCGGTCCAAAAAGATTAAAATAAAAATCTTTTTGATTATTAATGACTCCGCCTAAATTCAACTTCTCTCCGCTTCTAATAACTACTTTTGTGGATATCCCCTCAACTTTAACATTACGTTTTTTCCTTTTACCGTCCAGGTAGCTTATCTGAGGAAAGACCTCTACCTCTATCAGGTTATTGCCTAAATACCTTGGTGTTACTTGCAGAGAAGCCCCTACATTTGTCCATACAAATTCAGGATTATTACCTGGAATAATTATATTATTTCCTTTATTTACAATAATGTAAGTTGGTATTAATCTATAGTTTCTCAACCAGGAAGGATCA
>CAZGAI010000522.1:0-2900 GCA_964523175.1 uncultured Victivallales bacterium
TAAGTTCAACCGGGAAAATGATCGGTTCGCACCATATCCTTATGGCACACCGGAACGTGTTCTGCAAAATGGCATTAATTATACAAAAACTACTTTTTTTACTTCTTTTCGTTCCCTTGGAAGTGGCCCTTTAAGCGGAACAATATCATTATTATGCAACATAAAAACGCCTCAGCAGAATGGATCACGCTCAAACCGTTTTTCTTCAGCTTTCGATGATAGTTTTTTTAATAACGATTCATTTTTCTCCGGATCTTTTTTTGGTAGAGGAGAAAAAAATATATCCAAACTTTTGGTGGCACAAATGCCCGAAATAAATATTCTCCGTCTCCCTCCATCACCGCTTGGGACTAAATATTTAGGTCTTGTGGGTAACTGGACAATCAAAGCATCACTTTCTTCTGATAAAATCAAAGAAGGTGAACCTTTAACCCTGTCACTAAAAATTACAGGAACAGGGTCACTGGAAACATTACATACACCTGAACTGTCAATACCCGGCTTTTCTGTATATTCTCCTGAAGTTCAAAAAAATGGTCACAGTATACCCGTTTCCGGAGCCAAAAATAGTATAGAAATAAATTATGTATTAATTCCGATAGATTCGGGAAAGACAAATATCGATATTTCTTTTGCTACTTTTAATCCTGAAAACGGACAGTTTAAAACAGCTGTAGTTAATAAATTAATAAATGTTATTCCTGACAATCGTTCTTCAAAAAGCATTGTCTATGGAAATACTCCATCATCAAAAACATCTATTTCTTCTCTGGAATCTTCTATTGGTAAAATAAGCAATGCGGTTCTCTACTTAAAAAAACAACCCGGCAATGATGTATTAATTCCTTTATGGTTAAACCATATTGTTCTTATAATTGTACTTCTGCTTCTTGGACCTCTATTATGGATTATAACTGAACTTTTATATAGTAAGAGAAAAAGAATTGGCAAAAGTTTAATTCTGCAACGCAAAAACGGTGCATTAAAAAGAAAAAATAGGGTAATAAAAGCAATAAGGAACGCACCTTCAGAAACTCTACCAGATATTATTCAGAATGAAGCAGTCCCTTATATAAATGATTTAAAAGGTTATCCTCCAGGTACTACAGCAGATGAGCTGTCAAATAAACTTAAGGAAAGAGAACTGGCAGGATACTTAAAAGAAGCCAATGCTTTGAGTTATATGCCATCACTTAAAGAAAATAGCTCAAGTCTAAAAAATAATCTGGTTAAAGCATTAAAAAGGCTTTCACTTCTATTTGTAGTTGGAATCGTTTTATTTCTTTTCAACGATAAAGCTGTCGCTGACAGTTCCCAGCAAACAGCAGATATAAACCAGTTAATATCAGAATATAATAAAGCAAACTTTAGTAAAGCAGAGAAGATTTGCGAATCAAACATTCATTACAGCACTCCCAACCCAAACTGGATATATAATCTTGGAAACTGCTATTATCAGAATGGAAATTTAGCTGATGCCCTTGTCCACTACGAACGCGCATTGAGATTGAATCCAAGAAACTCTGATATACTTGAAAATCTGAATTTAGTCAGGAGAAAACTCTTTCTTCCCGAAGTCTATCAGGCCAAAAATCCAATTGTTGCCCTGCGCTCAGCAAGAGACAGCTTTAGACCCGATGAATGGATGGTAATTTTTGCCGCTGCCTGGTTTATAATTTTTATTGCTCTAATTCTAAGAAGGTTTACAGCCGCAAAAATTTGGGTTACAATCCTTTCAATAGCACTAATAATTGCCGCCCTTAGTGTAATAGCAACACTATCTGAAGATGCAGAAGTATATAATTCTAAAATAGCGCTAGTTGTAGAAAGAAATGTTAAAATTTACACGCTTCCTTCATCAGATTCTTCAAAAGCCTCTTTCGTATTAACCCCGGGAGATCAGGTAAATATTAGAGAAAAAATTAATAAATGGTTGAGAATCCGTAAAGGCAAAGCTGAAGGCTGGGTAAAGCAGGACAGTGTAGCTAGAATCTGGCCATATTAGATTTTTTCCATCTTTGTAATGCATGCTTCCTTAAGTACTTTTATAGAAACATCCTCGACAATATCCTTGACATCTTCCATGTAAGACTGCATATGAGATGAGTTAAGATGGTCATGGAGAGTACTCAAACTTTCCCACTTTTCAATAACTGTAACAACATTTTCATCTAAGAGCTGTGGAGGTAAATCTGCATCAATATCAATAGTTGGAAGATAACTGATACATCCTTTTTCTTCAATAACGTTCGGCACATTAGACTTAAATATTTCAAGAAACTCACTAAGTCTGCCTGTTTTTACTCTAATCGATGCGACTACATTAATCATTTTTTCACCTTCAATTTAAATTTAGTGAGTAACCGTTTTTGAAAATATGTTTATAACAACTACACCTAATATTATTAACCCCATACCTATCATTGCCGGAGTATCCGGGATTTGCTTATATACATACGCACATACAACGGATACAAGAAAAACACCCAAACCACACCAAATAGCATATGCTACCCCAACAGGCATTGCTCTCAGGACTAAAGAGAGACAATAAAATGCAACAGCATACATTACAATAACAATTATACTTGGAATCAGCCTAGAGAAGCCCTCTGTAGCTTTTAACATAGTTGTGGCTACTATTTCAGCAATAATTGCTACGGCTAAAAATACGTATGTCATTTATTTTTCCTCCATTACTATGAAGTCAGCTGTCACTACAATGATCATTTTTCTGTCTCCATTAGTTATTAATATTATAAATTGAATTACTATTTTTATTAAAAAAATTATACATTTTCTATCTAATTTTACAATTATTATTCTGGTTATCATTAAACATATATAATTTACGATTCGGACATATGTCCTATAATCGCAAATAAAGGCAAAAAAACTGG
>CAZGAI010000523.1:0-2898 GCA_964523175.1 uncultured Victivallales bacterium
TAACTATGAAAGACTGTTAATGACTGTTAGCTTGAAACAAATAACACCTTTAAGATATCCAGGTGGCAAGGCTAAACTTGGCCCTTGGCTTTCAGAGTTAATACATTTTAATGGTATAAATGGTGGATATTATATAGAACCCTATGCAGGGGGAGCAGGTGCTGCTTTTTATTTATTAATGTCAGGTGCTGTCAAGAAAATTATTATTAATGATCTAGATCCTGCTATTTATTATTTTTGGTGGGCAGTACTCAATGATACTGAATGGTTTCTTAAGAAAATTAATAATACTTCTGTGTGTATGGAAGAATGGAGACAGCAGAAAGAGGTAATAAAAAACATGGACCGATATAGTAGGTCTGAAATAGGTTTTGCAACATTTTTTTTAAACAGAACCAATATGTCTGGTATTTTGAAGGCTGGAGTAATTGGTGGTAAAAATCAAAATGGCAACTATAAAATGAATGTTAGATTTAATAAGGAAACTCTTATTGAACGTATTAAATATATAAAGCTTCATAAAACTTGTATAGAGTTATATAATTTAGATGCAATAGAATTTATTGATAAAGTTGTTACTAAGTTACCAGAAAAAAAACTCGTTTATTTTGACCCACCTTATTATTTAAAAGGAAGTCAGCTTTATAGAAATCACTATAGACATAATGATCATTTAATAATATCTAAAAGTATTAAAAAGTTGAAATGTCCATGGCTAATAACGTATGATAATTGTAATGAAATAAAGTCTTTATACTCTGATGTAAATATTATTGAATTTTCATTACGGTATTCAACTCATAGAAGCAGATTACTATCTACTGAAATTATGTTTTATAAAAACCTACAACTACACGAGGAACCACAGTTACTAAAACAATTTTAATGTTTTTTTTATTGTTACATTGAAATTTTACTTTTCTCTATTTAAATTGGGTTGGTTTTAAGTTAAAATGATAATGGATATGTTTATGAGGTTAAATTGTTTATTTATATGTATATAATATTTTTTATAAATAATTACATGAGGCGAAATTAATGAAAGAAAATACAAAATGTAAGTTTTGTAGTATTGTTAACGGGGAATTTCATTATAATGGAGTAGATCAACCATTTGCTATTAATGATAATTATATGGCTATAGCTTCTATCGGTGCCTTTATTGAGGGGTGGTCATTAATAATACCTAAAAAACATCAACTATCAATGAAAAATTGTTTTAAATATCAAGAATTTACAGATTTTGTTGATACAGTTCTTCCTACAATGAACCAAAATTATGGACCATTAGTTGCTTTTGAACATGGCTCAAATAAAGAGGGCTCTATTACTGCCTGTGGAACTAATCATGCTCATCTTCATTTAGTTCCTCTTTCTACAACTTTATTACCTGAGTTAAAAAAATCGAATATGTTATGGGATCAATGCTTGGCCTCTGAAATAGTGAATAAAGTTGACAATAATGAATATCTTTTTTATACTGATTTGAACTTGCAAAAAAAATGGAATAATCCCAGTGGCTATTTACATATTCTTGAAAAACCAATTTCTCAATATTTTAGATTCCTAATAGCTTCACACATTGGTTGTCCTAACCTATCAAACTATAGAGAATTTCCGTTTTTAGAAAATGCTTGGAAAACAAGTAAAAGACTTACTCGGATTAGTGCCTAAAAAATAAAATAAAAGTTTAGTAAATGCATAATGATACTGAAAATATATATAATGAAGTTAATGCAGGCACTTCTGATCCTACGGATGGTAGGGAAAAATATAGTTATTTGAGTGAGTATAATATGCAAGCTAGAATAGAAATATGGCTTGAGGCAATATTTCTAATTTTCTTATTATTTATTTCTCTGCTAATTCTTTTTCTAACTTGGCAAGGACAAGTATATTCCTGGTTAAATACTGGGTTAAATTTATCTGAAATTCAATATATTACAGTTAAAAAATATATTTATTACTTAACAGCTGGTATATTAGGAGGAGTTACCTTTGACCTGAAATATTTATACCGTGTTGTAGCAAGAGGGTATTGGCATAAAGATCGTAGACTCTGGAGGGTTATGTCACCTTTTTTAGGAATGACAGTTGCTTTCATAGTAGGTGTATTAATCGAAGCAAATTTTATTAATGCTCATACAACCATAAATGGTCCAACAATAGTATCTATAGGTTATTTATCTGGTTATTTTGCTGATGAAGCTTATAGTAAAATGTTTGAAATAGCGACGGTGATTTTTGGGAGAAATTCGACTTCTAAACCTAGTTCTGATAAGAAAAATGAAAAATAAATCTTTTTTACATCCCATAAATTCTGTTTTGTATGTTTCAGACAAAGGTGTTAAAAAGCTTGAGCCTGAAGAAATAAGTAAAAAATTAATTGGCGAAAAAGCTTTTGGATTATCATCTTTACCTAAAAAATGGACGCTTCCCTTTATCGTAATTTCAAAAGATCTGTTTACAGAATATTCTCACCTTCATAAAAAGAATAAAGATAAAGAACAGTTATTACTCTTTTGGTGCAAAAATATTAAAGTAGCCCTGGATACAATCAATATAAGTAGTACTAATATTATTATTCGGTCATCTGGGTGCACTGAAGGTTTAGAACAAAGAGGGAAACTTCATTCTTATTCAAGTATACCTTGTAAGCTGATGCAATCTTTGGATGGATGTCTGAAGAAACTTGTTTCTGATGAAGATACTATCAATGAAGAAATTCCATTAATTATACAAAAATACATTCAAGTACATTCATGCAAAGGACATTTGTCTAATGAAAGACATTGCTATAAAGATACAAGGGATTGGCTAGGAGTTTTTGAAAAAACAAAGTATAATGATGAAGAAAATTTTCAAATTAATTTAAGGAAGTGGCGAGAAGAAATTGAT
>CAZGAI010000524.1:0-2895 GCA_964523175.1 uncultured Victivallales bacterium
ATTAACCATTATAGAAAAAAACAAGTTTTTTCAAGCGTTCTGAATAGTAACAAATGTTTTTTAATAATAAAGCTCACTACTATGGTATGTTTTATAAAAAGGGCACTGTAATAGGAAAAGTTATAAATAGCAGAGTTGCAGAAGATCATCTATACGAACTAAAGACAGAAAAAAGAACTCTAGAATCTAGAGGTGAAAGTCTTGTTGAAAGATTGCACGAGTACAATCAACTTAGAGATTCATTATCAAAAAAGATGATAGATTATAGTCAACATTTTCAAATACAAATTTTAATTCAGATAGAACGTGAAAAGCTGGAAATGTTGGAGGAAAAGGCCGAAAATACAAGAGCAAAAAAATATTTCACATCCAGCAAAGACTTGAAGTCAAAGCGAGCTGTGTCTGATAGATCTTATGACACGCATGAATCTTTATTTGAGCAATCAAATCAACGACTTCTTCAGATTAAAGAGAATATCAAGGAATTGGAAAATGTTTTAGAAGCAGCTAAACATGGAATTTTTTTAGGAAATGACGGATCCAACAATGATTCTCCTTACTCTAAACAGAGAATGGATCAGATGGTTATCGAAATATCGCTGGCAAAAACTGCAAAGAAAGAAGCTGCAAACCGAATTAAAGGAATAGATTCTCAGATTGTAACCGAGCAAAAATGGTTAGACAAAGCTAAAAGCTTTTCAGTTATCAGTCCCTTTGATGCTTTAGTATGGAGAATAGTTCCGACAGAAGGTGGCAATGTTGTTGTAAATTCTGAAATTATTGTACTGTTAGATTGTAGCAGTATCTTCCTGGATGCCTCTATTTCGGGTGCTATGTTCTCAAGTGTTCACGTTGGAGAAAATATTGAATATAAGCTATTGAGCGAGGCAAAATTTCATCAAGGTAAGGTTATCGCTTTGCGAGGATCCGGTAGCGTTACAGACGATTTAAATTTAGCCGCAACTCTGGAAAGAGATTCTGCAAAAGAGTTTCAGATTTGGATCAAACCCGATCCTACTGATCTAGATTTAAGACCAGAAACTTTTTATCAGGTTGGAAGAAGAGTTAATATAAGAATTAACCGTAAATTTGATATTATGAAATCATTAAGCTGGTTTAGGAATGTCTTATAATATCATAACATTTTCAGTATTAATTCTTGTTTTTGTTTTTTGGTTTTCCATAGAGCCTTTTCTTAAATTAAATAAGAATTCACATCGTAGATTGGTTATTCTTCTAACTGTTTTTATTGGCATTAGATACCTCTACTGGAGGTGCTTTTATACTGTTGCCCCGGCAGATGGAACAAGTATTGAAATAGCCTGGATCTATATAGTCTTCTTTTTTGAAATAATGGCATTTATTGAAATCTGCCTATTCTTTCTGATTATGAGTAAAACCAATACTCGCAGCAAAGAAGCTGACACTTACGAAAAAGATTTCTATCGTTTTCCTTCTGTGGATGTTTTTATTCCAACATATGATGAAGGACTTGATGTTCTGGAAAAAACCATTATTGGTGCTAAACATCTTGACTATCCAAAATTTAAAGTATGGGTTCTGGATGATAGCCGTCGAACTTGGCTGAAGGATTATTGCCGTGAAAAAGAAATAGGTTACCTGGATCGTCAGGATAATCTTTATGCTAAAGCCGGTAACATAAATAATGGGCTTAAATATACTTCTGGTGAGCTGTTTGCTATATTTGATGCTGACTTTGTACCTTCAAAAAACTTTCTTAAACGTACGGTAGGATTCTTTCTCCACAACAATGATATAGGAATAGTTCAAACACCCCAGCACTTCTTTAATAGGGATCCTATTCAGAGCAATCTTTATCTTGATAATATATGGCCAGATGAACAGCGTTTATTTTTCGATGTTATGGCTCCAAGCAGAGACAGCTGGGGTGCTGCATTCTGCTGTGGGTCATGCTCAATTATACGACGTAAAGCTGTAGACCTGGTAGGTGGAATACCTACTTCATCAATAACAGAAGATATTCTAACTACACTGGCTTTGCTAACAGTTAATTACAGAACTGTTTACCTCAATGAAAAATTGAGTCAGGGTATGGCTGCTCAGTCTTTAAAAGGATTTTTCATTCAGCGTGCCAGGTGGTGCAGAGGTGGAATTCAGTGCTTTTTTGTTAAAGAAGGACCTCTAAGATCCAAAGGACTTAATATTTTTCAAAGGATATTGTTTACTCCTTACGGATGGATAATTCAGCCGTTTACACGTTTAATGATGGTTATTATACCAATTGTATATTTATGGCTGGGACTTGCACCTCTTCATTATACTGGAGCGGCAGAAATATTTTTTTACCAAATCCCGATGTTGGTTATGTTTGCAATGAGTATGCGATGGCTGGCTCCTAAAATGTATATACCGATTATCACAACGGCTATTGGTATTTTTAGTATGTTCAGGTTGCTGCCTGTAGCGATTTCAAGCTTGATCAAACCTTTTGGAGAACCATTCCGTGTAACCCCTAAAGGTGCTGGATCAAAAACAGGAGTAGCCTGGTCTATTTTTTTTATTATAATAACCTTAATCATTCTTACGCTATCGGGAATAATTATTAATTTAATCCCTGAACATCAGAAGTTATCAACTATAGCATTTTTCCCTTATGCATTATTCTGGTGCTGTCTCAACATAATAATACTTCTAATATGTGCCCTTATCTGTTTTGATACACCTCGAAAACGTATTGAAGAAAGATTTTCAGTTAACGAAGACGTTATTATCAGGGGGGAAAAATATTTTATGCATAACCTATCTGTTACTGGATGTAGAATCAGATTCAAAAATATAAATATTGATAAAGACAGGTTTATAAATAAGGGCACCTGTCCTAAACTGGCACTTGTCCCTGCTGCTCTATCATAT
>CAZGAI010000525.1:0-2882 GCA_964523175.1 uncultured Victivallales bacterium
TACATGCTTTGCAATCCATTGACTTTTCCCAATATGTTTTATAAATTCTAGAAAAACCTTTATCCATTATTCTACTTTTCCACTTTTCTGTAATAATAGCTTTTGAATAATGAAAATGTTCACTGTCACTAATCCATGTATTAAGAATGGATTCACCAGGCAAATTTTTAAGCACGTTTAGTGCATTTGTAGTAATCAAAGAGGCTGTTGGAAGAAGTGCAGTAGCTCCATATTGTTGGTAATGTGTGCAACCACCTGGTTCTCTTTTTAATGTTGAGGTTGAAAATTCTGACACACTATAATTAAATTGTCCAAAATTATTCATTTCGCATGCTAAACAACCATGATTTTTTATACTAATAAAGCAGTGTCCTGCTACAGCATATGGTTCAAGCCAACCAAAAATAATAGGTGACAATCCTTTATTTTGAAACAGAATGTTTAATGGTTTTTCACATCTCCAATCTGCAGTAGTAGTTATAACTAAATCAGCTTGATAGAATATGCTGTCGTCATCTTTTAGTGCATCTCTCCAATCCTTTGGAATACCTTTAATGTTTAAGTGAGGCATTTGTGAAGTTAATACATTGGATAATGCTTCAGATTTCCATTTAGCAATGGATTCAGCACCCAATATATGCCTTCCAATATTAGCCCAATTTAGAATATCATTATCTAAAAGAGTTAATTTTTTAATACCAGCTCTTGCTAAAAAATGTGCAACATATCCGCCAAGCGATCCACATCCAATAACAACAACCGATTTATTTTTATAACTATTTACCATTTCTGACCTAGCATGTATCCAATCATAGTCTACACGTTTAACTGGATATTTGATTATTTCGGTATTTTGAAGTAATTCTATAGAACGAGAAACTAATAGATCTACTGGAGTCTTCCCGGGTCTAAATCCTTTTTGTATTTTTTTTTTATACTTTAGCCCTAAACCAGTAAACAATATACCAGCTAAAGCATATCCGTTATCCGTTTTTTGGGAAAGAAGAATGAAGCCTTTTTTATAACTGCTTGTAATAAAAACTTTTAATTTATTGCTTGCTCCCTTATTGGTTGAATCAGATAATTTAATTAAATCATATAAATTATTGGGATATTCTTTGGGAAGAAGAGGAGAAGATAATTTAAGAAGAATTCCATTTTCTAGTGGAGTCAAGTTAGATGTTTTACCAAGGTAATTTGAAATCCATAGATTTAAACTTTCTTTAGTTGACGAAACAGCGACTAATTCTTCTCTAACAATTATATTAAATTTATCTGGCAGAACTTCAGGAGAATTTATCACAAAACATTTTAATTTAGAATTCGTAATACTTCGATTCCAATATGCTGTAAATTCAACCTGAAAATCATTAGATATAGCTTCAATCAAAATGCTTTTTACAGAGTCAATTATATATTTAATTATTTCTACTGGTTTTTCACTATCAATACTTGCTGAATCAGGAAGTATACATAAATAGCCATCTTCTAAAATATGAGGATTAATTAGAAGCAAATTTTTAGCTTCAGGAACTTTTACTAGGGGAAGTTCATCAGGAAACTTTGAGTTTAAAATTATATGAACATTATAAGATTTTTCATTTAATTTAATTACTTTGTTTAATATTTGAACTTCTTCTGTGTAACCATTTTTTCTTGCATCTATTTCAAAAAGAGTTTCTTCTCCTTTGAATGCAGCAAAAACTTTATTGATAGCAGTTTTACTACGGTTTTCAATTACAGAGTAATTTTTATCCAAACCTTCCTCCACCTTTATGATTAACTGGGCTTGTTGGAATACTGTTTACTACATTTGCCTTATTCTTGTCATCTTCATTTTCTATATCATCAAAATAGCCATCTGTTTGAAAAACCCAATCCCAAGTTTTTTTTGCATCATTTTTTGTACATTCTAATTCGTCAAGAACTTCTAATTTTTCTAATGCCAATATTATTTTATCATGTAAATCTACAACATTTCTATCTTTTACAGAACGTGTTATTGTTGGCTTATCAGGATGAGCAAGGTTATATATTTCTAAATTCTTTTCTAATCTTACATCTAATTCTTTTAACAAATTCCTAAAAGCTTCATCTATTCTAGAATTATATTCAGGTAAACATTCCGATACAAGCATAGTTAATTTCATTCCATTAGGTAAATCCCATGTTTCTCTGCTTCTTGCAAAACGTTTTAAAAGTTGTGTAAGCTTTCTCAACTGAGTTCCTTTATCAGCAATAATTGAATTATGATATTTAACTTCATTTTCAAACCATACATTAACTTGAGTAGGATTTGACTCAATCCATTCCTTTTCATTAGCTAATTCTCTGACATCATCTCCCTTTTTATTTTCAAACTTTCTATATACTGGAAAATCTACATGATGTTTTTCTTCATTTTCATCGGCATAAAAAACTCTAACACAATTTGTGCATAATTTGGGTTGTTTAGTAAATCGTTCATCTTTTAATGAGTTGAGGACTTTTTTTCTAACTTCTTCTGGAGATAATTCTTTCTCATTTTCATCAATTAATTCTTTTTTTAGTAAAACTAAGCCATCATCAATATCATACTCTTCATTTTCAAACTTAGTTTGAATTATTGTTTGCATTGCCATGGATCCTTGTGGCTTAAATGAGGAATTGCTTATTGATATATTTTTTATATTATCAGGCAGTCTGGCTATTAAACGATCTCTGTTTGATTGTCTTCGATCATATAACTTATCTTTGAAGTCTTTTGGCAAGGATACTTTTTTTTCCCAGAATTTTTCAATATTGTCGCTGTAATCGTACATGTCTGAATCTCCTGTTAACCTATTAATTATTTGCTTGGGAAAAGTGTCATAATAGTATAAATATCATTTAATAATCTTATT
>CAZGAI010000526.1:0-2875 GCA_964523175.1 uncultured Victivallales bacterium
TATTTTAAAAAAAATTCCTCCTGAATATGTGAAACAGAACCAATCTCTTATTAAGAAACACTTCTCTTTAAAAAACTATGGAAATAGATTACATAAAATTTACACAAAAATTGTTAAAAGCCCAAACATTTTATTATAATAGAAATCAATTTAATATAGACAAAAATTTAACCATTTCTTCAAGTATTAAGGCTGTTATATTTGATGTTTATGGAACAATGTTATTTCTGTGCCACCCTAAGGGCACAAATTGCACAGAAAAAATTATTTTAAGTTCATTGCAGGCAGCAAATATCTCATTTGTGAAAAATATAAAATACGAATATTTAACAAATACTATTTTATCATTATATGATTTAAATATTAAGAAATCCCAAGAACTTATCAAGTCAAAAAATAATATTAGATATCCAGAAATTAATATCTTAAAAATATGGGAAAATATCATTTCTGAGTTATCAGAAAAACGGATGTTAATTAAGCAAAATAATATAAATATTAAAAAATTAGCTTTCGTATATGAAACTCTTACAAATCCTGTATATGCAGATAATGATCTGTTCAAATTATTGTGTAAAGTAAAACAAAGTGATATTGAGTTAGGTATTTTATCTAATGCCCAATTTTATACAAGCTCAATATTAAACTTCCATTTATATAAGGGAGGAAAAAATCCATTAAACCAGAGGTTATTTAATAAAAAGCTCAGTATTTTTTCTTATGAATTTATGGCAGCTAAACCATCTTTTATTTTATTTAATACATTGAAAATAAGATTAGCAGAATATTCAATTTTGCCACAAGAAACATTATACGTTGGTAATGATATTTTACGAGATATTGCACCAGCAAAAAAAATAGGTTTTAAAACTGCGCTTATAACTGGAGATAAAAACTCATTTGTCCCTAATAATTTATTAAGGTTTAGCAGTAAAGAGCATTTGAAACCAGATTATATCATTAACACTCTTGATAGCATATTAATGATATTATCAAGAATATAATATTATAATAGATTTTACTTAATAGTAGGCAAATAGAATATTCTGTTTTTCTATATTTATACAAATGCTAAATATATAAAAATGCATAGTGAGATCTAATAATCTCTGATGGGATTGTTAATATAAGTTTATGTCAATTGAAATTGATTATTATACATTTTATAGTATTTGCGTCCGAGCTCTAATAGTTCACAATGAGTTCCCATTTCTTCTATTTTACCATTTTCTAAGTATACTATAATATCAGAGTTTAATATATTAGAAAACCTGTGAGCAACAATAATTGAAGTTTTTCCTTTCATTAGAATATCAATAGCTTGTGCAACATATTTTTCTATCTCATAATCAATAGAGGATGTCGCTTCATCCATAATTAATATCCTTGGATTTTTAATAAATATTCTTGCTATGGCTATTAATTGCCTCTGACCAACAGATAAGATATTTCCACATTCTCTAAGTCTTGTATCAAAACCATCAGGAAATGATTTTATTATTTTATAAATTCCCAAAACTCGGGTAGCTTCAATAATTTCTTTTTTAGATATACCTTGCTTCCCAAACCTAATATTTTCGAATACACTCCCTGATGAAATAAATGTTTCCTGCATAAGTACTGAAAAATTAGATCTATATTCTGTTTGATTAAGCGTATTGATATTTATACCATCAACAAATATGCCTCCCCCAGAGCTTACCTCATATAATCTGCATATTAAGTTCAACACAGTAGACTTTCCTGATCCTGTTTCTCCGACAAGAGCAATTTTATCACCAGCTTTAATAGACAAGTTAAAATTGTTAAGTAGATTAGAACAACTAGGATATCCAAACCTAACATTCACAAATTGTATATTTCCTCTAATTCTTTTCCCATTCGCTGGGGACTCAATTTGTTGTGTAAAATTACTGATTTTTGCAATTAAATCTTTTATTCTATTAACAGAAGCTGAGGCTATAGAAATTTGATTAGAATATTGTCCTATGTTTTGAAGTGGAGTAAGAAACATTGTTATATATATCATAAAAGCAGAAATTATTCCTATAGTTACAAAGCCTTTTATTAACAGTATCCCCCCTATAAATAAAGTAATTATCCCCCCAAAATTATTTAAAAATATAATAAAAAACATGAAGTAGGAAGTATCCTTTGAAAGACGCAAGAAGCGCTTCTTATATTTCCAATTTTCAATTTTAAATTTTTTGTACATATATTCTTGGATCATATTAGATCTAACAACTTTTACACCCTTAACCAATTCCTGAATATTACTATTTATTTTACCAACTTGATTTCTCACTCCCTTTGCTTGCATAAAAATCTTCTTGCTAAATAAATAGATAGTTAAAATTTCGAAAGGTATACATAAAAATAAAATAACAGATAATGAGGGACTATTTATTATCATAGCAATAGTAATTCCAACCAACATCAATAAGTCATAGAAAAAAATATTTATTCCTGAATTTAAAAAATCCTCAAGGGAGACTAAATCATTAACTGCTTTTGAAACAATTTCCGCAGTCTTTTCGGTGTCATAATAAGAAAAAGAAGCTTGATTTAGTTTTAAAAATACATCTTTTCTTATATCTGTTATAACAGATTCTGATATTTCATTAACTACAATATTTTGTTTTCTCTTAAAAATAAAATAAAATAAAACTGTAATTAAGTAGCAAAATGAAATTATAAAAAGTAACTTTATTTTATGTGGTATAATACAGTGATCAATTGCAATTCTCAAGAAATAAGGCAGGAAAAGGCTCAACAATAAAGTCACTACTGACACTAAGAATAAGATTATAATTTTTAGTTTATAACTTAATAAATATTTATATAAAAACAAAAACATTTTATAACAATTCTATTT
>CAZGAI010000527.1:0-2864 GCA_964523175.1 uncultured Victivallales bacterium
TAACATATACTCTTACATCATTAAGCCGCCAGTCTCCAATAGCTGCTGAAGCCTGTGTCAGTACAATCATTTCAGCATGGGCTGTGGCATCTTTCAACAATTCTATCTGATTATAAGCTTTTGCAATAATTTTATTCTGATAAACAGCAACAGCTCCAACTGGTACTTCCCCTTCCCTATACGCCTCCATGGACTGTTTAATTGCTGACCGCATAAAATAATCATTATCATATAAATTTAAAATATTACAATCACTCATTTTACAAAAACCCATATATAAAAATTAAAGCTGAATATTATGCGGTTTGACTTCAGTAACATATAATTATAAAAGAAATAATTATTATTTCAATATACTAAACATAAAAATACGCCTTATGTTTATATCTACATAAGGCGTATGATAGTTTTCCTGAAGCTTAATAGTTTTAAAACTATTAAGTTATAATTACTTTCTATTCAGAAGTTCTACCAATATGTTTTAGTTTTTTTCCTTCATTTAAATTCATTTCTATCTCTTCAAGAGTTACACCCTGAGTTTCAGGTACCCAGAAGAACAGGAATATAATAGAAAGAATACAACCGCCTGCAAAAATAAAGAAAAGTGAAGAATTACCATATGTTTTCATTATTGTCAATGCGCAGGAAATAACAAATCCCCCAAAAAACCAGCAAACCATTGTAGTTATTGTCATTCCAACTTCGCGTCCCTTAATCGGGAAGATTTCGGAACAGATAAGCCAGGCGACAGGACCCCATGAAAAAGCAAAACCAAAAATATAAACTATTACAGATATTAGAAGTACTGTTTTAGGGAAGGTACCAATTACAACTCCAGGTGCAGGAGTTCCAATTGCCAAAAATGCCAATCCTGCTGCAACCATAGTAATAAACATTATTATTGAACCAACATAAAGAAGTTTTTTGCGACCCCATTTTTCAACAAGCCAAATAGCTGGAAAAGTAAAAAGAAGATTAACTAAAGGAACAGTCATCATTCCAACAATGCCGCCGATACTTGCATAACCAAAAATTGTTGGTGCATAATAGATCATCACATTAATACCAACCAACTGCTGGAACACCATCATAAAAATTCCGACAAACATAACCTTAAAGAAAGAACCATTAATTACAGAACCTTTTGATTCTCCGGAAGTAGAGCCAATTGTTTCCTGCATTTCTTTTATTTCAAAATCAACTTCTTCCTGTGTATTCATGACTTTCATCAATACATCATTAGCTTTGTCTTTTCTTCCTTTAAGCATGAACCATCTAGGACTCTCAGGTAGAAAAATAGCACCAATAAACATTAGAAGTGCAAATATTACAATTACCAAAAACATTAGAGGAAGTCTTGCTACATGTGATTCGATTGTTTGTACAAAAATAACATTTGTTAGTGATATTCCAAAGATACCAATTGTAATCATTAACTGAAAAAGTGTACCCATTGCTCCGCGAATTTTAGCAGGAGCAGTTTCTGCCAGATACAGAGGAACTACAAATGAAGCAATACCTACTGCCATTCCTAAAAAGAAGCGTGCCCAGTAAAGAATTTCATATGGAGGAAGGAATACTGAAATTCCGGACATTAATACGAAAAGAGCACCAGCTAATAATAAGCTTTTTTTACGTCCAAGGAATCTTGCAAAAAAACCTGAAAATAAAGCACCGATAGCAGCACCATTAAATAATATTGCAGAAAAGTGTTCTCCACCTGCAAGATTAAGGCCATAAACTTCATTAATAGTCGGTAAAGCATTTGCTATAAACCCCTGATCCAGACCAAATAACAACCCACCTAATGATGCAACAATACAAATCCAGTATACAATTCCTTTAAATCCAGTTTTTTTAGTGGTTTCCTCGGCCATAATCATCTCCTTTTGTTATTTTTTGATTTATTTTCAAAATTATTATTTTTCAGATTGAGCAGCAACTGCGGCTATTATAGCGGCACCTGTACCTGAGCCGTCTTTAGCGTGTACTAATTTTATCTTTTCAGCTTTTTTACCATAAAGTTTTTCAAAAACTGAAAACATTTTATCACCAAATCTAGGATATTTTTCGAACAGTGAACCGTCAATGCCAACAGTATGTTTGTTTTTAAGTTCCGGGTCCATCCAGGTAAGAACACCTGCTATAGAGGCTGCACCAATATTGGCGGCGCGTGAAGATACCAAACTGCAAATACGTTTTAATACTAATCTGTCATGCAGTGTAACATTATTGATTCCATTTTCAGTTAGGAATTCTTCTACTTCACCAAGATTGGTGCTATCATCTGCTGCAATAAGCGACATGTCTTCAGTTCTTAAAAAACCTCTTTTAGAGAAATTTTTAAAAGAAATAGGGATGTTATTGAATATAAGATTTCTTTTCATTAAGTCCCATATTATAAGGCTTGATATTTCACCAAGATACATGCCGGAAACCATCTTTTCTAAAAACATAGCGCCGGGATTACAAGATTCAGCATCAAGTCTCTTGTCATAATATGTCCGACGCAGTTTACTGAAATTGCCCCATTCCATATTAATAATCATATGCCCTTTCGGGTTCAGGCCTCTCCATTTCTGGATATTTGATAGCTTTTCTGGATAGCAGGCATTTGTTCCCGTTCCCATAATAACGCCTAAGTCACAAGTACTATCTGTATAACTTTTTGCTACAAGTGTACCCACCGTATCATTTGCCAGTGCAGCTACTTTTATACATTTAATGTTTTTTCTCGTAAGTGCTTCATTCAACAGGATAATAACATCTTCGCCTTCAACACCCTTTGAGGTAAATCCTTTTGTCCAAACAATAAGTTTTCCGGCTGCTATATTGGTTTGTTCTACAGGAAAGGAGAATGTAAA
>CAZGAI010000528.1:0-2851 GCA_964523175.1 uncultured Victivallales bacterium
GTATAGTTAAATATAAGGCGTTCCAGAGTATGGAACGCCTTATATATTTAATAGTCAGTTAATATTTTTATTCAGTATTCCCTACAGGTGTCTGTGAGTTAAGAGCAGCGCACCCTTTTCCGTTTTTAAGTTCTTTGAACATAGCCTTTGGAGTAACAACCTTTGCATCTTTGCCATTGACAGTTACTACAGGAGCAGCTTCCAGCACTTTATTAAAAGCTTTGGCCATTTTAGAATCCGGATTATTGATATCTTTGCCTTTTTGTTCACACTTCTGTTTCATAAGATTTTTCATTTGATCTTGTGTGAGGAGCACAAATTTATTGTTGGAACCGGATTTGTGATGACGGCCAAAATGCTTTTTGCCTTTCTTTTTTGTATCGCAATTTTTGCTGTTTTTGTTCTTTTTGCATTCTTTTTTTAGTGCTTGAAGATCGGCTTCACATTTAACCAGTTTGTCATCCTGATATGTGAAATATTCGGGAGTTTTCTTTTCCTGTTTTTTCCCGGTTAACTTGTTAAACATATGCATTGTAACGGCTATGTAGGTTGGTGTGTTTTCTGCTTTTGTTTCAGCTGCGGTTAAACTGATCCCTGAGATTAGACATCCAAGTGCCAATAACATCAACATTTTACCTTTTTTCATGGTTAAAACTTTCCTTTTTAATTACTATTGAGGTTTGACGTGTGAATACACGTACGACTAAAAAGCTTGAATTTTATTCTATAGCTTTTATCATTTATAGTGATAGCAATTGTTATGCCAAACTGATTTAGGTAGAAATTGAGTGCTTTGCACTGTGCATAATATGCGCAATTTTAAATATAGTGAAAATTTTACACATAAAAAATACTAAATCTATAAGAATCATTAAAAATGATATATTTAATTTATTTTGATGTATTTTTATGCTTGTTTTTGATTCCAATTGCTCTGACTATTTCCGGTGTAGTCACTATCTTACTTCCCTGAACTGTTGGGTGGATACCGTCAGGTACATATTTATTGAACTGTTCCGGGGATTCATTGAGGATTTTTTCCCAATTGGGATAATGATCTATAAGCTGGAGGTTTCGTTCCCTGGCTACATCACGGTACATTTGATAGTAATCTTTGATTTTGGGGCGAAGCATTAAGTGAGCTCCGACAGGGGGATTCATAACCATAAGAATTATTTCACAGTTTGGGTTTGAGTTCAGAATTCGGTCTATCATATTTTCGAGGTTGGTTCGGGCCTCGTTGACTGAAGTTCTATAGAGTGTGTAAGAATCATTGATTGCAAATTCAATAAAAACAGTATTCGGTTTTTTGTCTATCACAAGCCAGTCTAGGTTAGCTACACCCCACTTTGACCACATTCCACCCATGGCGCTATTTATGACCTTTGCCTGGCCGGGATAACGATTATTGAGAATAGTCTGCAGCTGTTTGACCCATCCATTAAAAGCAGTCAGACTGGTTCCGTATGCTACTACTGTCTGCTTCTTTCCAGTGTCAAGATTGGATACAAGTTTACTCTTTACTTCAGAATGGCATGATGCACCCAAAAAAAGGAAAACTATTGTTAGAAGTGTACTAATTGTCATTTTATTCATATTATCTATTCTCCTGGATTTGCTCGTGAGGAAGTCTTTTCACACGAGCAAATCTATATCTATTTTGATATTTACACAAATAGTAAAATAGATAAAAATGATATTTTATTTATTTGGTTTAGATTAGTTGATATAACATGTTAATTGATAGGGTACCTGCAAATAATTGTTATTTATTAGCTTCAGATACATTTGGGGGATTTTTGGGGCATCCGTAGTTGCAAGGTAATCTGCTGCAGAGTCTTTTCCGTATGAAAGGAAGGCATTATATACTAGTTTATAGTAGCTTTTTGAGATTACTGCTTTGCCGTCAGTGAATGCTTTTCTATATCTTTCTACTGACTCTTTTAAACCAATATAAACCCAGGCTTTACCCTTAACCGGGATATTGATATTTTCGGAAACATCTATTCGCTTATAGTTGCGTTCACGTCTATCAACAAGCTCAAGTTCATCTGGTGAAACCTGTAAAAGGAGGCCTGCTATTGAAGTTTTAGAATGGATATGGACATTTAGAAATGTAACAGATATGTCCGGTCTAATTTGTGATTTTGGATCTATATAGTATTTATATCCGTTTACATCTGAACAGTTATTCATCGATACATTCCATATCCGACGGTATCCTGACAGACGACAAAATTGCCAATCATTTGCATTTAGTCTATCCCGACCAAGAAATAATTTTAAGCTCTCTGAGTCAACGAGGGAACCATAACCAAAAATATAATTGATATTATTTGTCATATAAAATATAGTACTGAAAAGAGTTATGTTTCAATAACTCTTTACTGTGGTTTTAGAAATAAAATTTATTAAATAATAAACTGCTACTTTTACCTTAATTTATCTCAGGTATATAGTGATTTCAATAGTATCAGTTTTCACTAAACAATGATTTTAGTGTTATTAGATTTCTAAATATGTAAATATCGGTAATTGTATATTGTTTTAATCAATAATAAGAGTTATAATTCTCAATAATTAGAACCTGTTAGAATAGTATTTCGTGCTCGGTTCAGGTTTTAAGTAATAAAAAATTTACAGAAAAATATATAATAAAATTAACAGAGGAAAAGGAGTTTAATCATGTCAATATTTAACTGGGAAGAGTTTAATTTAGGCCTGGAAATAGCATCAATTGATAATCAGCATAAAGAATTATTTGCTATAATAAACAAATTATACGATATTGCCGAATCAGATGATATATTTAATGACTTAAAAAAAGTTATTAAGGAATTACATGATTATA
>CAZGAI010000529.1:0-2845 GCA_964523175.1 uncultured Victivallales bacterium
GATGTTGGTAATTTGTAATGCTAAGATACTGGGATAATCATCTTGTTGCTGACAGTAAACTTTTTTGCATCTAGAGGTTCGGACAGCTTTTTTATATAATTAGCATGAATATAATATATTTTATTGTTAACCTTTATTTTAGCGATAGATATGGTGTCATTTTCTTTTGTAAGATGTCCCATCACTTCTATTTTTTCGCCATATTGTAAACGGATAACATTACTTTTAGCAATTTCTCGGTTCAAAAAATTCTCCAATATTTGAGGATCTTCTAATTGCAAGTCATCTGAAGTGCTATGTATTTTAAGTACTTTTTCATATACCTTCCAATCATTAAAAGCGTAACAACCAGTTAGTGCAGTTGCGTATTTTGAACTAGCGATAGCACTACTGCTTATTAGTAAAAACACAAATATTGCTGTGATTTTTAGTTTCATAAAAGAACTCTTTTTCTTTATAAAGTTATTGATTATAAAATATTATATAAACTTTAATCATCTAGACAGAAAACTCCTATAGATAGTTTTATTTCATTAACAACGCAGACAGTCACTATTCGATTGAGTCAATTCCTTTTTTCCCAATGCTGCGAAGCTTCAAAGATATAATAACTTCTACAACACTCCCAATAACTGCAAGAACACCAATGATCGTAAGGAAAAAAACCACGGAGGCCACTGGATCAATTATCAATATGAGACCGAAAATTATTGCCAGTATTCCACCAACGGTCATTCCCCACTCACCCTTGGCCTGCTTTCTAACCTTAATTCCTGTAATAATTCCCAAAATACCAAAAATAATTGCTATTATTGCAAACCAGTAGACTAGGATACTGACCGTTAAAGTCATGCCGGCCAGCGGGTGACCGAAGACAATTATACCGAAAAGAATCTCTAGAACTCCCATAAAAATTCCCCAACCCCAGCCCTGCATATATCTACGACCTTTGATAGACTTAAAAACACTGAAGATTCCGTCGATAAGAAAGTAGGCCGCCAGGAACTGAACAAAAATAATCAGCGTTATTCCAGGTTTAGTAAGAAGCAAGACGCCCAGAACAAATAAAACTATTCCTCGCAACAGCATCAACCACCACGTCTCCAAACAAAATTTCTGTATTAACTTTTTTTCTTCTGACATTTGATTTTCTCCTTTTTTGAATAAGTTTTTGTTTTCTCTAAAATATAACATCTTGATAATAAAAATGATAGCTGTAAATTATAATCAGTGAAATTTTTCTAGTAAATAGTAAATGAACGCAGGCTAAGATTTTTAACCGCAGAGGGCACTGAGAACGCAGAGATTTTTAATTTTTTGTTCTACAAAAGCTTAAAAATAGTCGTTTTTATTATTCTTCTCTGCGGTTATATAATTGTTTGGTTGCTGCTACAGGTTAATAAATGGTTAAAAATATTTAATCAGTTCCGTGAGCCATCCATAAACAATCATCAAGCTTAAAACTGTCAAATTGAGCTTCAAAAGAAGAATTTGACGGACTGCACGCATACAACCCAAACCTTATTGGATGCTCAGCAGGCATGGGTGGATTTAGTCTGCTCATTTCAGGAGATGTATTTCCCAGATGGTGCAGATGAAAAATTCTCATCTGCTTAAAATATATCCCGTTATGCGACGATTCAATAAGAAAATCAGGACCTCGGCGGTTAAGACGATACCAAACCGCAGTTGCAGTTGGTATATCGCTTGTGGCCCAATCTGAATATCCGTAATTGGTAACAACGCTCCCTAAGCGTGAAAAATTCTTGCTTTCATATTCTATAGATACTTTAAACCAGTTATCATTATCAAGGTAAATAACCAAGCCGCATTGGTCAAACCTGGCTTGATAATCAAAAGATACTCTGACTGTAAATGAAATATTATTTTCACTTTCAAGCAGGAGAGCAGGTGCATTCTCGTTTCTAAATCCATAATAACTTCGCTGCCAAAAATCCGTATTCGGTTCCGTCTTAATCTTTACAGAATGTTCCGTTATTTCATATAACTTTGGTTTATTAAGCCATTCTGCATCATTGAAATTGATATTCATAAGAATGTCTCTGATAAGTTTGAGCCCTTTGTTTAAGGTATTTATCTATTTCTATAAGTTTAGTTCAGTGAAATAATTTAGTTTGCCTTATGATAGTAATGAGGGTTTTGTTGTTGGTAGAGCTGGTTCTTTTTTGTAAACCCAAGATTTTCCCATACAGCAGAATTGATTGACTGCCGCCAATAAGCAAATACATCATAAGGAGTATAGTCTCGGAAAGGAAACACTCTATTGGTTAAAAGTATTACATATACATTATCTTTAGGGCTTATCCATATTGAAGTTCCAGTGTATCCAGTATGACCAAATGCGTCAGGATCAATATATAGACCTGCCGAACATTGATTTAAATCTTCATATAACCCTTTTTTATTAAGAATAAAATCCTTTTCATCTCTATCCTGAGTTGGAATGACATAGTAAGGATTATATACAGTATCCCATCCAAGCGCCCTTGAAGACCCGGGTATGATATCTGACCTTTTGGAAAATTTCTCTACTGTTGAAGGTTTAAAAATTCTGATTCCCTTATATTCACCTTTATTTAAAAGCATTTTAGCATATGTAGCAATATCTTTTACAGTGGAAAAAAGTCCGGCATGCCCTGCCACACCACCTAACCCACGAGCATTTTCATCATCAACGGTACCCTTATATGGTTTATTTGTATATATTGAAAATTCAGTTGGCACTATTTTATCAAAATATTCCATTGGAGGATTATAGAAAGTATGATTCATTCCAAGTGGTTTGTATATATATTTTTCGACAAATTTATCAAGTGTCATACCC
>CAZGAI010000530.1:0-2845 GCA_964523175.1 uncultured Victivallales bacterium
ATCCAAACAGCCTACAGTTGACACCGAAAATGCATTTATTCTTAAAGAACCTTTTTCCTTTGTATTTAGAGATAATATAATTATTCCTGACAGAGATATAAAAGTTGAAGTGTCAGTAAGTGAATTTCACCTTGCTGATATTGTTGAGTACATACCGAAAGGCTTTCCTGTAATATTACATGATGGGTATTTAAGGTACAAATACCTATTTACTGTTCCAACTACATTTGATTTTCTAAAAGTAAAAGGTCTGGCTGAACTTCTATATTCAAGTTTCAGTTTATACGGGAAGCCGATTAATAACCTTAGTATTTCAAACAATATTAATGCTGAAATTTATGATAATAATACTCTGAAACTAAATAGCAGTGTTTCCGAGTTATATGTAAACGGTACCCAGGGATTATTAGCTAAAACTACAGGCATATTTTCTATGAATGAAAATATTGACACAAACCTGGTAATGTCAGTTGAACAGATTAATAAGTTTTTCTTTGATCTACTATGTCTTGATATATCAGATAATATTGTAGAAGTAAAGGCTGCCGGAAAAATGTTTTTTGATTACAGCGGATCTAATAAAACTTCAACAATGAAAGGTAGTTTTAATTTGTCTGAGGCCGTATTAGGTAATAACCCGGTAAGTATGCGAAAACGGGCAAAAATAACTGGTGGCCTGAAATTTAATTTAATTGATACCGGAGAAAAGTTCACTATTGATAGTCTTAATCTTCAGTTGTTAAAAGAAAATATTAAAATATTAAAATTGGATATTAACGGATATTTCCCCCTTCCTGTAAATAGTGGAAAATCGAAAATGGCGATAACTTCGGACAGTCTTGCGTTCGATGAAGTTGTAAATATAGTTAAAGAACTGACTGCTACTCAAACCAAAACCGAGGATCAAACCAAAACCAAAGTTTCTTCGTCGAAAGAGTTTGAGCCTATAGATTTTCAAGGTCTGGACTTAAAATGTAATATTATGTTTAATAATATTTTTTGCGGAGATTTAATTAAATCAACCTATTATGGGAAATTGGATATTAAAAACAATAAAACAAGTTTATTGAATGAATCTCTAAAGATAAACGGCACCGATATTAAATTTTATGGTGATATTGATACAGGTTATTCTGATGGTTACAGATATAAAGTTAAAACTGAATTCAGGAACCTTGACCTAAACCCGCTTATTAAGACGTTTGTGCCGGGTGAATATAATAGAACCAGAGGTAAAGTTGATGAGTTTTATTTAGCTTTTCAAGGGAAGGGGTTTACTCTGGAGAATTTAAAGAAATATTTTAGTGGTAACTTAAATATTCAGCTAAGTGATCTTTCACTGCCGTATCAGATTGGCCATTATAAATTATTATACATTACCCTTCTTCCATTAGAAGTTTTAATGCAGCTTAGAGATATGCTGCCCGGTGGACTAGTTATTAATAATTTAAAAAAAGGCATAGAGTCTACCCAGGAAATATTTGAAAATACGGATAATATTAATTTAGCTAGCGGAGAAATCCGTATGACAGCAAAAAACGGCAAAGTTGATTTAGATAAAGTTAATTTTGTCGGTACTGATGAAGACTCTATAAATTATTCAAACTTTTCCGGAACAATTAATTATGATGGAAAAATTGAGCTGAAATCTGATTCTGACATCACCAGCGTCCGATTACCGATGAACATCCATGGGAGTGTAGAAAAACCGGATGTTGACTATTCGACTTTTATTCCTAAGTTTATAGCGATAAATACTGTTAACATTTTAAACCCTATGAATATCGTGGATTTGGTTGTTGATGTCACTACAGGCGTTACTAACACTTTGGAAAATGCCGGTGAAGCTATAATCAGGCCGTTTGAAGAGGATGATTTTGAAAAAGAAGAAGAAGATGGTTCTAATGAATAACAGTAAAATCAATAAGTCCCTGTTTCCTGCTGAAAATCTGCTTTTTTTTACATCGCCTCCTATTCGGCAAACGGTGGTTAATCCTCCCTTGTCTACAGAAAGAGTTTCTGCCGGTTTTCCATCACCTGCAGAAAATTATTCGGATGGAGAACTTGATTTAAATCAGTACCTTGTCAAAAACCCTCCTGCAACATTCTTTGTAAGAGTCTCTGGTGATTCAATGATAAATGCCGGTATCTTTCCCAATGATATTCTTATTGTTGACCGTTCTATTGAAGTAAAAAACAATGATATTATTATTGCTACTGTAAACGGTGAATTTACTGTTAAAAGGTTTTTTAAAAATGATAATTCTGTAAAATTAAATCCGGAAAACTCTCACTACAGCCCGATTGTTATTCATGAAGAAATGGATTTTGAAATATGGGGTAAAGTTACAAGTGTAATTCACAAGGTATAATATTATGTCTCTATTTGCCCTCGTTGATTGCGATAACTTCTACTGCTCTTGTGAGCGTGTTTTTGAGCCATCTCTGAGTTCTAGACCTGTTGCAGTTTTATCAAATAATGACGGCTGTATTATAGCAAGAAGTCTGGAAGTAAAAGACTTGGGAATTAAAATGGGAGATCCCTACTATAAAGTGAGTAAATTCTTAAGGACACATAATACTGCAGTATTTTCATCTAATTACGAATTATACGGAAGCATGTCTCAAAGAGTAATACAGACACTTCGAACTTTTTCTCAAAATGTAGAAGTTTATTCTATAGATGAATGCTTTATAGAACTCCCCGAAGATAGTCTTTCATCGTTAGAAATAATTTCAGAAAATATTGTAAATACAGTAAAAAGATGGACTGGGATTCCAGTAAAAGTTGGCATAGCAAAAACCAAAACACCAAAGGTTTGCCCAAATTTTTGCATCAAGGTTC
>CAZGAI010000531.1:0-2838 GCA_964523175.1 uncultured Victivallales bacterium
AGGGCAAACAAAAACACTCTCTACCGTTGAGAGCCTCAATTAGTTTATTTAGCAGTGATGTTCCGATACCTTGTTCTTGATACTCTTCAAGAACTTGCATCCCACGAAGTACAACTACTTCCTTTTCCACCGATAAACGTCCTATCCCGATTGGTTTCTTATTATCTGCTGCATATATGACAACATCGGATGGGGCGACTTTGCCGCCATATCCACAGCTATCATAAAATGAACTCAGTCACTTTAGTTTAGATGCTTCAACTATTTTGTACTTCATTATTTGCCTAATAATTTTTGTGATCTCTTATGTTTTTGCATTGGAGCAAGAAAATATTAAGAGAATCTATTGGTTAAGTCTCAGCTTTTCTATTTTATTATAAAGTTCAGGTGATGCAGCTATAATACCTTCTGAATTATGTGAATACTTTGTACAGTCATAATCAGTTAAATACCCTCCGGCATTTCTTAGAATCAAAGAGGCTGCACTTTGTCCATGAGTAGAACATCCCATATCAATAAAACAATTTATTTTACCACAGGCAACATTGCAAATAGTTTGAGCAGGTGCAGTCCAAAAGAGACATTTTTTAGTTTTTGTTAATATATTTTCCCAGTCTCTCATGTATTCGCTATATTTTTTAGGATTGAAGCTCAACCCTAAGACAAATATCGAATTTTGAATTTCTTCTTCTGATACTCTTATTACATCATCATTGAGGTATGATATATTTTCTTCAATATTTGTATAGAATAGTTCATCTGAAATTGGATTATATACACATCCCTCAATAATTTTTTCATTTTCTTCTACAGCTATAGAAATAGTAAAATATGGTTTACCGCAGATAAAATTAGTTGTACCGTCTATTGGATCAATAATAATTTTATTTCTTTTTGAGTCACTGTTTCTTTCATCTTCTTCTGATTCTATTTCATGGTAAGGATATATTTTTTTCAATTCAGTCGATAAATAATTATGCATCTCAATATCAACTTCACAAAGAAGGTGGTATTTCTCTTTAACAGTATGAGCTGCCTTTTTGAAATATCTTTCCTTTAATACTTCACTTGCTGAAAGTATTATTGATTTTATATCAGTCATTTTATATTTACACTTTTATTATTTAATTACCTCAAAGATCATTTGAGTATTATTTTCTAAATCACCATTCTGATAATTACCAACAATTTTTACTATTTTGAAATTGCAGAACTTCAGTAATTTTTCAGCTTCAGATCTATCCATATATCTTGTCTGCCATTTGGATTCTTCAATGCTAATTATCTTATTTTCATTAGAAAGCCTTTTGAACTTCAAGTTATTTGTTACTGTTTGATTCCACCCATCTACCTGATTTAGCTCCTCTATGACCAAAACATCTTCAGAACTACTAATGCTGTATCTACCTCTTTCTGTAAATTCATTTGAATTTTTACAGCTCATTATAAATTCAGCTGTTGGCTTTGGAATATTGAATACAAAACCTCCATTACAATTCAAATGGTTATGGATAGAATTTAAACAGTTAATTTGATCATTTTTTGTAAGATTATGAAAAAAAGCATCGCAGCAAATGACAGTATTAAATTTCTGTTTAAGATCAAATTTATCCATAGGTGAATAAACTATAGTAATTTTCTGCTTTAAATAAGCATATTCATTTTCTAGTTTTTCTTTAAATTTACTTTGCATACCTTTTGAGCTATCAAGACAAACAACATCAAATCCTTGTTCTGCAAGTGCAATTGAAAGTCGACCTGTTCCTCCGGCTAAATCTAAAACGGGTCCGCCATATTTTTCTGCCTTTGAAACAAACCAGTTAATTTCAGTTATATCTGATAGAGCAAAACTAATGTCGTAATATTTTACAATCGGATTTTCTTTGTTACCGTACACTTTATTTTCCCTGTTTATCTAAAAAGTTTTTCGTAAATAATGAATATAGTTTTACTCCAGATTTTCTATATTTCCTTTCCTGAGGGTTCTCTATCAGTCATTTTGTTAAATATCCTTTTTCATTATTACTACGTCTTTATTTTTGTATGAAGTTTTTTCGATAGCTTTCCAATTAAGAGACGAATAGAATTTTTCTTTTTTAGGAGTAAATAAATAAAGAGTTTGGAATTCTAATTTTTTAGCAAGTTTTTCTATGGCAGTTACAAGTTTACTTCCTATTCCATTTTTTCTGTATTCTGCTTTTACATATACACCGGCTAACCATGGTGATAATTCCTTCCTTGTATTCATATCATGAACCACTAAAGCTGCTGAACCTAATAGTATGTTCTTTTCAAGAGCAATTATAGTTGTTGGAAGAACCTCATCGTTAACTCTTTTAAGTAAATTTTCTTTCCATTGTTCTTTGTTTAAATCAGGATTAAAATGATGCCATTCCTGATAGAATAATTCATTTAATTCATCTATAAATTCCGGATAATTCTTTAATAATTCTATTTTCATATTTTTTCTTATTTTAAAACTTCTATTATTGCACTGTACCTTAGTTCATAAAGCAATCTGCTTTGTTCGCTCATCTTCTTCCAATCTCTTTGAATTTTTTTCCTGATCCAGGTTTTACCATCCTCAATTTTCATACCCATTTCGATGTAAACAGCATAAAATAGAGAGGATATTTCAGTCATATGAACAATTGCGTCAGCATCAGCGACACATACTTCTTCGATTGTTTTTTTGTGATTATTTACACTGCTTCTATGATTAATAATACAATTCTTAACTGCTTTGATTTTTTCGGTCGGATAATTATATGCTGTAAGAATTCCTTCTGCTTTTTGTGCTCCAATGATATGATGTCTATCTCTATCTTTGGAATTTTG
>CAZGAI010000532.1:0-2835 GCA_964523175.1 uncultured Victivallales bacterium
GTTAATAGACAACTTAATTCCGAGACAAATCAGAATATAGGAACACTGATGATATTTTATATAATCTTGCCAGAATATATTCAAAGGAAAAAAATATATGAAAGCTGTGTCTGTTCTCAATCAGCTTCTTGACACTGATCCGGACAATCCAAAATATTTAAACAGAAAAGGAATGATTATATTTCAATGGATTTGTTACTTTGCCATGAACAGAATATATTTTTCATTTTATAATACTTATTATATCCTTTCGTTTTGTTAAATTCAGCTGATGGGACGTGAATAGATGTTATTTGGAGTTCTTTTCTTTTTTTCCTGTTTGAGGATACTTCCTTTAGATGACAATAAAGGGTCAATTCTATTTATGTTTATTAGATAAACCCATTTACTGAATAACTTCTGCTGATCTAACTGTTTTTTTGTAAGGATGTTATTGCCTGTGCTGATGATTTTACATTTAACGTAGCGATTATTTTTAGCAATTTTTCCAATCCGAAGTCCATACTTGAAGCCACTAAATGTAGAAATAGTTAAGTTGACAGGTGAATCCAAACCGGTTTTAAATGAAGATAGTTTAGGATCAGCTACTGAGTTGAATTTAAGATTGTTCAGAGAATTGACAATTGCTTCTATTTTCTGTTTATTTAAAATTATATATTCCGGTGTATCCTTCAAGATGAAATCTTCGTCAGCAGTATTTCTAGTCAAAATCCATTCAGTGCTTGAGTTTTTAGATAGTTCAATTTTTTCAATATAGGCAAGACTATCTATTATGCTGGAGGCTGTCTGCTCAGCTTGTGTTTTAGTCTTTCTATCTAATTTAGAATAATGAATTGGCTGAAGTATATCATTAATTGAGATGCCCCTGCCATATAGCCAGTCATTTGCATTAAAATTGGTATAGTTAAACAGTTCATCAGTTAATATAATGTTTTTTTGTGATGGGAGTCTTATATATCTACCTACAGCCACCTGTTCTTGGTTTTTAAAATTCATATCTAATCGCTTTTTTCCAATCAACAGAGAATATAAAAGTTCATCTTTTATATTATAGAACTGAATTTCTACGGCTTTATTTTTTGCCTTGGATCCAGGAGGCCACAGGTTTAATTCGCTGTAAGCATGCGGAGATAATCTTACATTTTGAATTACCTTTAAATTTATAACTTCCTGTAATAATTCTGACAATTTATTTGTATCTGCTGGGTAGTCATAAAGGTTTTGTACTGTCCAGCCTGTGGAAGGCCCATCCTTTATATTGGATCTTTCATTCAGGGTAATTGTGGTAGAATCAGATTTAATTATTTTAACTGTTTCTATCTCGTTAATTTTAATATTTTTAAATACTGAAGTCCCTATAGAATGTTCATGTTGAGTATAAGAAGTTTTAGTTTGCTTTATTAAACTAAGGGATAATATACTCAGTACTATTGCCAATATTATGAAAATAATAAACAGTTTTTTGCTCATTAGGATATCCGTACAATTTAGTGATTTATGATTTTACTGTTTTAGGTTTATAAAGCCTATAGGTTACCAGTGCCATCTATTTCGCCTTTTTTCTATCAGGCTTAAAATTATTCCAAAAATTATTAATAATAGCGGTATTAACGCTATATTTACGATTTCTATTTTTAACTTTAAATCATAAATTTCATTTCTCAATTTTTTTCTGATTTCAAATAATTCTTTTTTGATTTTCTTTTCATTCTTTCTATATTTTTGGACAGCTCTGAGCTGTTTTTCTGAGAGAGCTAACCGTTGGTCTTCTTTTTTGGTTGATTGAATCTGATTTAGGTATTTTTCTGTTTGACGAAGTTGACTTTCAAGCGGAGTAATTTTATTTTGGTATTTCTTTTTGGCTTTTTTATAGAAGTTATCTATTTTTGTAAAATTACGTTCAATGGTACCTCGTGTTCTGATATTAATAATATTCTGGTCTCCGGATAGTTGGTCTGCTGCATTTGCTACAAATCCCAGGTTACTGTTTATTACATCAATGATTGTCTTGTTATAAACTTTCTGCTTACTTACACAGAAAGAGTTAAACAGCATATCGGCATCGCTTACCAAAATAGCGGAACTTGATTTTATCGATTTTTTGAGAATATTTGTGTGACTATATTGAGTATCACTAGGTTTAATACCTTTCTGTGCAGGAGGCCCCTTAGGGAAAGCTGTTTGGAAAGTACCTGAAAGCCTAACCATAAGGTCAAGGGATTTATTATTTGAAGAGAAGTTTTTTACAATATCTGAAGCAGGAGTTTTATAAGAAAAGTTGTTTGATTGTTCTGAATATGGTGTGGTCTTTAAAAGTACGGTTTTTCTTAAAGTACTTATTGGTTTGTCTGAAAACGCACCTGCAAAAACAAGATTCAATTTATTAAGCCCTGTCATGATTATATCATTTCTGTCCATCATTTTAGCAGTAAGGTTAAGAATTGCCGGATGTTCTTTTCCCAATGGGTCATTCAGTGCGTGATATGCGTTGTCAGGGGCAATCACTACTTCGCCCGGCTTAGAAAACTGTATCCCCCAAGCTGGAAACAAATACGGTAAATCTGATGCGGAAGGCAGTTGAGTTTCCTGGTTGAAATATGATTTTGGAGCCGACACACTGGCTGCAAAACAATAGGGGTCAACAAAAACTAACAATTTACCCCCTTTAAGAAGATACTGGTCGATAGCAAATTCAGTTTTTGTACTTAAGTCTTTTGGATGTATGATAAGCAGGACATCTAAATTATTGTCAATATAATCTGTATCGTAGTTAACTTCCTGGATATTAAAATTCTTTTGAAGTTCCTGTATGAATATCCATGGAGGTTGACGGTT
>CAZGAI010000533.1:0-2829 GCA_964523175.1 uncultured Victivallales bacterium
CAGATAATTTGAGATTACAATTCACATTGCTGCATTTTCATTCAGTTTCAGTATACAGTTCTTCCAACTGTATAAAAAACGCCCGAAAGCAGTACATTTCTGTCATTGCCAACAAATCTTCCTATAAATGATATTGCTGAAATATTAGCAGCTAAAGGACATGGACTTATTGAAGTCAGCATTCCGAGCCACAATGCAGAAGTTAGTATGTACCAGCTCATTATTTTATAACCTCATTTTTATGTTTGATTTATTAGGTAATTATTAACAGTTTGTGAAATATAATTATTAAATTCAGTAGGTTTATCCAATAACGTCCACACTTTATCAAGGCGTTTAAAACTAAGAATTTCTCCGTTTTTTTCACTTGCCACAACTACACAACTTGATACAACCTCAAACTTTTTAGCTAGTTTATCGTCTAATTGAAAATCAACTTCAGAAAAAATTATTTCTTTGTCTTTCAGATTTTCAGAAAAGTTTTTATCTAAAACTTGTTTGGTCATCTTTTCAATTCTATTGCATGTACTGCACCTGAACGTAGAATGCAAGTAATAAACGTGTATGACAGTTCTGTTTTTAAGTTTTCCATATTCTTCTGTTGTGAAGTTTATACTATTATTTGATTTAACTGTTTCAGATTTAAAATTTTTTCCAAAGGCAAATCCTATGCTTATCAGAACAAAAGCTAAAAGGATATTTTTAATTATACTTACAGTCTTTTTCATATTGAAAATTTACTTTGTAGTTTTTGTTTCTTTTCTATTATGAGAAAAATCATATCCTAGTGATTTCCATTTCGATAAAATATTGTCTTTAGAAAAAAATCCTACATGGCGCCATAATTCTTTTTCATTTTCGTCAAAGAAAATTTGCGTTGGTATTGATTGAATACCGTGTTGTTTTGCGAGTTGGACATTTTCGGACATCCATACATCTGTGAATTTCACAATAAAACGTCCTTTATATTCTTCAGCCAGTTTATCCAGAAGGGGAGCCATTTTCTTGCATGGAATACACTTTTTTGCACCAAAATCCCAAAGCATTGGAAGGCTATTGTTACCTTTTTTTTGATTGCCGATATCCGCAGCTGCATTTCCATCACATGAAAAAGAAGAAACGATAGCGATAGTCATGAGCACGCAGCAGAAACTTTTAAAGATATATTTTTTAATCATTTTAATACGGGACCTTTCCTCATCTAAGTATTTCTTGGATTTCTTTTATCGACAAAACTTTCCCGACAGATTTTACAATACCGTCAATAGCTATTCCTGGTGTCATCATTACACCGAAGGACATTATTTTATTAATGTCTGTCACTTTCTCCAGTTCATAATCCAATCCTAGTTCTTTTGCGGCAGACTCGGCATTTTCTGCTAATTTTCTACATTTTGGGCAACCTGTTCCCAAGATTTGAATTTTCATTTCATTCTCCTAATTATTTTATTTATATTGCACCATACAGCATTCCTGTGAATGTAGCCATGATGATGACAAGACCTACAAAAACAACTGTCTTTTTAGTTCCCATAATACTTCGTATAACAAGCATATTAGGTAAGCTTAAAGCAGGTCCTGCCAATAATAGTGAAAGAGCCGGTCCTTTACCCATGCCGCTGCTAATCAATCCTTGAAGTATCGGCACTTCTGTTAATGTTGCAAAATACATAAAAGCTCCTGCGAATGAGGCAAAGAAGTTTGCCCTTAATGAGTTTCCACCTACAGCCTTATTAACCCAGTCAATAGGTATTAATCCTTCATGACCTACTCTACCTAAAAGCAAACCGGCAACTAAAACGCCGAAAAGAAGAAGCGGCAGTATTTGCTTTGCAAAACCCCAGGAGGAAGAAAACCATTCCTCACCATGTCCATGTCGATCAGTTATTGTAACAATTGAAAGACATATCGTTCCTGTAAAAAATGGTATAAGCGGAATTTTTGGAAATAGGATTATTGCAATGACAACTATCACAAATGAAACAATAATTTTCCAGAGTTTTATCTGATACCATAAAAAAAGTGTTATTCCTAATAGAACTGAAAACAAAGCAGTAATAATCCACTTATAACTATAAATAAGAAACCATAAACCTGCTGTTTCATCAGGTTTTCCCCAGTTGGCAAAAACAAGTATCCCTACGAGGGCCAAAAAATAAAGTCCATTCTGAAGTAAAGTACGCTCTTTTTCAGATTCTGTCTCGAACAAAGGAACGGAAGCTGCTTTCTTTTGTTCTTCTTTAATAAAAATTATATGCATCAGTATTCCGATAACAACACTAAACAGAATTGCACCGACAGCTCGAGCAATTCCAAGCTCAACCCCTAATATCCTCGCAGTTAAAGCAATCGCCAGAATATTGATTGCAGGGCCTGAATACAGAAAAGCACATGCAGGGCCTAATCCTGCTCCCATTTTGTAGATTCCTGCAAACAATGGAAGAACGGTGCAGGAACATACAGCAAGAATAGTTCCAGAAACTGAAGCTACACCATATGCAATAACCTTATTGGCTTTAGGACCAAGATATTTCATCACTGAGTTCTGATTGATAAAAACAGTGACAGCACCTGCTATAAAAAATGCAGGAATTAGACAAAGAAGAACATGTTCTCTCGCATACCATTTAACAAGATAAAGCGATTCGAGTACAGCGTTATCAAATCTTCCGTTTCCAACCGGCAAAAAATAGAATATTGAGAAAATTACAGCTATACATCCTAAGATTTTACCTTCTTTCTTCCAATCCATATATCCCCCTAATTGTGCATACTTGGCAATATTACCAATAATAATTATAAAAAAACTAGAGTGACTTCGATGAATCA
>CAZGAI010000534.1:0-2826 GCA_964523175.1 uncultured Victivallales bacterium
TTAAATGTTAAATGTTAAATGTTAAATGTTAAATGTTAAATGTTAAATGTTAAATATAAAAAGAAAAGAACATATAGGTAATTCTGGACAATTACAAAAGATATAGACCAAATACACTTCTATTCAACATAACAACACATATATAAGTGTTCTCATGCTGTAACATTAACAATAATTATTATTTTTATGTTATAATTGATTTAAAAAAGGACTGAATTAAAAACAAATTTTTATACACATAAAATAAGGAGTAATTAGTGAAATTTTATGCTGATAAATTCAAACGAAACAGAGAATTAAAAAAAATATCAGTTGTAGCAGCTTCTAATAACCTTGGCATTGACCGATCAACATTATGGGCCTGGGAAAACAGTAAAAGAATACCATCAGAAGCAAACATAAGAGCGATGGCTAAATTACTGAATATAGATATCAGGGAAATTTCAACTCTTGAGCCACTAAAAGAGCTTCAGATCCACAATTTTTCAAATCAGGTACAGGCATTGCTGAATATTACTGCATTCAATGATGAGAAAAGAAAATTCAACATAAAGAGTCTTAAACATAATATTGAGATTCTGGAAAAAGAGTTATTAAATTCATCAACAATAATAAATGCTTTATTGATATCCAGTGATATATCATTTTATATTAAAGATATTGAAAACCGCTATATTGTAGCAAATAAATCTTTTATGGAAAAAATTAAATTAAAAACAAGTTTCAATGTCATTGGCAAAATTGATAAAGATTTTTTCCAGGCGAAAGAGGCTAAAATAAATTCCATTATAGACATGAAAGTTCTTAACACCGGTGAATCGAAAATGCAATATGAAGATTATATACCCGGTACACGGAAAAAAAAATGGGGTTTGATATCAAAGCATCCCATTTTCGAAACCACTGGAAAAACAATTGGATTAATCGGGATTTTTATTGATATTTCTAAACAGTTTAAAATTAAGAATGAATTACTTGAAAATAAACAAGCACTTGAAAAACGTATAAAAGAGCTCAACTGCTTTTATCAAATATCAAAATTTTTTGAATACCCTGATACAACTATTCAGGAAACCTATCAGGCCATTGTAGATATAATACCACTTTCATTTCAATACCCGGAAATAACCTGTGCACGATTAAAGATCAATGAAAAAGAATTTAAAACCACAAACTTTTCCGTATCGCAATTGAAGATAAGTTGTCCAGTTGTTATCAGCGATAAAATTGAGGGTATACTTGAAGTCTACTTTTTAAGAGAAATCCCAGTAGTATATGATAATATTTTTCTAAAGGAAGAAAAAAAATTATTGAATGCTGTCGGCGAACTTCTTGAAGAAATAACTGAGCGTAAAAGTGCTGAGTTTGCACTAATTCAAAGTGAAGAAAAATATAGAAATTTTCTTGAAAATCTAAGAGATATAGCATATGAGACAGATATTTACGGCAATATTATCTATTGCAATAAAATTGCCGAAGAAGCAACAGGCATCCCCTTAAATGATATTATCAACAACCCTTTTATACCGTTGTTCGTGAAGGAAAGTCAGATAATTGCATCTGACATTTTCCCAAGAATCCTGAATGGTGAGAGACTATCGTTTGAACTTACTTTCAAAAATGGACGTACATTTCAATATAACTCGGAACAGCGGAAAGATAACACCGGCAAGGTAGTCGGTACATTTGGCATAGGTAGAGAAATTTTAAAAATGATATAAGAGCGGACTAAAATCAGTCAATTGGAGCCAAAGGAAGTGGGTCTTTAATAGTGTAGTCAGTCGGATCCGAAACTCTGGCTGAACTAAAAGCTTCCCTTCGACTGACACAGGTACCGCACTCTCCACAATGAACATCTGTGTCTTCATCGCATGACCAACTTTTAGAAAAGTCAACACCTAGATCTCGACCTTTTTTAACTATTTGATCTTTAGTCATAAAAACGAAAGGTCTGATTATTCTTATTTTATTATATGTTCCGGCGCATACAGCCTGTGACATTAATTTCAAAAATTTCTCACGGCAATCAGGATACACAGAATAGTCTCCACTATGTGCTCCGGTTACAACTCCATTTATTCCTCTACTTTCTGCATACCCTGCTGCAATAGACAATATTATGCCGTTTCTAAAAGGGATGATAGTCTTTTGCAGGCTTTTTTCAGCATAAGCTCCTTTTTGAGTATATCCGCCACTTTTTAATAAACTTGAATCAAAATGATCATCAACAAAGGATGTTTTAATAATTGTATGAGGAATTCCGAGTTTTTTGCAGTGGAAGGAAGCATGAGGCAACTCTCTCATATTATGATTTGATCCATAATCAAAGCTCAGAGCAGAAATTACTTCATATTTTTCGCTCGAATAATATAACGCACATACAGAATCCATCCCACCACTTAATAAGACAACAACTTTCATCCTTGATTCTTCCATAACTGCCTCCAAAAATAAAAATATACGGGATATATTTGTTTTAAAATACCTTCAATGATATATGGCATTATTGTAACTAGTTCTTCAATAAAATCGACCCATTAATACTAAATAAATCATTTTTTGTTATTATTATTTCAATTCAAAACAAATATGTTTGACAAAACATTAAATAATAAGCGGCTATTTCCGTTCCGCATAAAATCCATAAATAACCGGCAAATGACAGAAAAGCTCCAAAAGGCAGAGCAGAAGACCATTTACCTCTACTGGTAATTATCATAATTAATCCTATAATTGAGCCCAGCATTGAGCCAATAAGAATACAGAAAAACCAAACTGGCGGATATATACCAAAACAAGCGCCGACGGCAGATATAAATTTCACAT
>CAZGAI010000535.1:0-2816 GCA_964523175.1 uncultured Victivallales bacterium
AAGAAAAACATCTGCATGTTTTGGATTACCTGTATTAATAATACCAAATCTTTCGATATCATATTTTGGCATTAATGCAGCTAGTACTTCGATATCGCAGCCATTGCAGCTGGAACCGTCATAGTGCAGTACCCATGGTGATTTTGCAAAATATCCCATAATTAATATCCTTTAAGATTTATTGATAAAAAACAACACTAATAGATTGCCAACCCCCAGGATTATTGTTACACCCCAGGCCGATGCAAGCATCAATTCCCATTTAACACGGGCATTGACGTTGTCAATGAATATTTCAGTTAGATAAACAATCGCTGTTATGATAATTCCCCATATCCAGTGGTTACCGAAAAATATGAACAGCATTGCAAGTAGAAAAATTGTTTCATACCAGTGAGCTATTTCGAAAAGTGCTAAAGAAGGTCCTGCAAATTCAGTTGTGAGACCTTTAACAAGTTCCTGATGAGCGTGGTGTGATGTTGACAAATCAAACGGAGATTTTCTCAGTTTAATAGTTAAAACATAGCATAATGCTATATAAACCCCTGGTAGGTATACTATTGGGGGGCAGCTTGCAGCGGCAATGGTATAAACATTAAAAGAACCAGTAGCCATATATAAACCCACAGGTGCCAGCAGAATCATCGGCTCTGCTGCCAGCATTTGCAGAAGTTCACGCTCTGCACCAATTAGTGCGTAGGGTGAATTTGTACAATAAGCTGCCAAAACAAGAAATACTCCTGCTACAACAAGTGCAAAAACTGCAAGTAGTAGATTAGCTCCGCCGAAAAACAATACACCTGAGAGTACTGTGAAGATTAAGAAACATGCTACATAATCGACGTGAAATCTGTTAACAACGAGATTTTCTTTGCCGAAGAGTTTTAATACATCATAGAAAGGCTGACGTATAGGAGGACCGACACGGCCCTGCATCCGCGCAGTGATGATACGGTCAGCACCGGCAATTAGGCCTCCGACAATCGGAGCAAGTATGAGAAATACAATAATCATAATAATACTGAAAGTGTACATTATAAATTCTCCATAAAAAACATTAATACCCAAAGAATTATGGAACCGATAATTGTTCCTTTAAATAATTTTTCTTCACTGAAGATTTTTTTCAAGTAATAATTGCCGAAAGCCCATGAAGTAGGAGCACCCAGAGAACTTCTGTATTGGTACTTACTTTCTTTGACATTGGCTCCGCAGAGATACGGTTCAGTTTTTACTAAATGCTTCCAGCGAATAAAGAAGCTTATAAGAGGAATTAGAATTAGTGCCAGCATAATGCCGATAGTAACTTCGACTCCTTCAGTCATCATTGGATTCCATCCATAAAGTGGTTCAATCCAGTAACGTCCTATCCATGGGTAGGCAACTAAAGAAACGACTACTAATGCTGAAAGACCGCCTAATGCAATCCACTGTATTCCAATTCCATGAGTTTTAATTGGTGGCTCTTCACTTGAAACTGAGATAATAGTTCCCATCCATTTAGTGTAGAAAAACAACATTAATGAACCGCCGAAAATTACAATTGCAGCGAAAATTGGATTTCTGAGGGTAAGTGCTTCAATAGCGGCTATCTTACTTATGATGAGTCCAAATGGTGCCAGGAACATACCGCCAAGGCCAACGACCATGACAAGTGTTACAAGAGGCATTCTTGAAATAAGCCCATGCATATCTTCGATATTTTTGCTTCCAAGCTGCTGATCGACTGTGCCGACTGAAAGGAACATCAGTGCCTTTGCTATTGCATGGAATACAATTAACAGTAAAGCAACCCATAATGTGAAGTTTGTGCCGATACCCGCGAGTAATACAATAAGTCCGAGATATGCGATAGTAGAATAGGCAAGAACTTTTTTGGCATCGCTTTGAGCCATTGCAATTGCAGAGCACATAATAAAACTTACACCTCCAATAATTGCAACCATAAAGCCGGAAGCTGTGTTGTTAAGTACCGGAGAACACCTTAATACTATATACACACCTGCCTTGACCATTGTACTTGAATGTAGAAGTGCAGATGAAGGTGTCGGCGCAACCATCGCCCCAAGGAGCCAGGAACTGAAAGGGAAAAGAGCAGCCTTATTCATTCCTGCAAAGCAGATAAGAAGTATTGGCAGCATTACAACAGCTTTTTTGATTGTAACAAGTTGCTGTAGTTCTACAGTATGGCAGACATTTGCAGCCAGTAGTATTGCCATTGCAAAAGCTAAACCTCCTAATAATAGCATCCATAACGCTCTGAAAGAATTGTGTTCTGCTTCTTTTGTACGACTGTAGCCAATCATTATGAATGAGCATAGTGTGGTGATTTCCCAGAAGAAGTAAATCCATGTAATTGTATTTGAAAAAACTATCCCGAACATTGCAAAGAAAAATAAGAAAATTGCAGCAATAAAATGATGCCTGTGATCTTTAAATTTCGGGTTTTCTTCATGATAAAGTTTCATGTAAGGTACAGTGTAAACTGCTATCAAACCACCTACTATAGCTATTATCAGGCCCATTATTATAGATAGGTCATCAATATAAATATAGCGTGTAGTTTCAGGTATTTTTCCTGAAATATCATAGAAGATTACTGGAGCATACTGGATAATAACAATTAGTGGTATCCAGTATTTTTTTATTGGCAGGTTACGGCACACATAAAGGAAGACCAATGCAATAACTATTTCACCAACTGTTACAAAATTATCTGCAACGCTTGATTCAATAATCAGATAAGTTCCCGGTGTACCCATATATTGAAGCGAAAGTGCAGATAAATTTGTAACAGTTGGTGAAATAGTTATTGC
>CAZGAI010000536.1:0-2807 GCA_964523175.1 uncultured Victivallales bacterium
AGCCTATTAGACTATGACAACAAAATCCTTTAAATCTACTTATAGTATAGCTAAATTATGATTATAAGTCAATAATGTATTCTGTCTATATTAAAATAAAATCTAAAAACATCAAATAATTTTTCTTGCGTTTACATCAGGTATTCAGGCTGGACTTTCTCAAAATAATGATAATATTATATAAAACAATTATTAAATAACAAAATGTAATTTTTTAAATCCAAATAAATTTCAATGAATAAACCACTAGGTTGACAAATATCCAAATCACTAAATAATTTAGTTATTAAGGAGGAGTACCGTGGATAATAAATCATATCAGAATCCTTTGACCGGCAGATATGCCAGTAAGGAAATGAGCTATAACTGGTCACCACAAAAAAAACATTCTACGTGGCGTCGTTTATGGCTGGCGTTAGCACGTTCTGAAAAAGAACTGGGCCTGAATATTACTGACAAGCAAGTTGCAGAAATGGAATCCCATATTGAAGACATTGACTTCGTAAAAGCTGCAGCCAAAGAAAAAGAACTTCGACATGATGTAATGAGCCATATTCATGTTTTTGGAGAACAATGCCCATCTGCGATGCCGATAATTCATCTCGGAGCAACCAGCTGTTTTGTTACGGATAATACTGAACTTATTCAGCTTAGAGACGGTTTAAAGATAATTAAGACAAAACTTTTAAAAGTAATTTCCAGGTTTGCAGAAAGAGCTGGCGAATATGCATCAATGCCGACTTTAGGCTTCACACATTACCAACCTGCACAGTTAACTACAATTGGTAAGAGATTCTCTTTATATCTTCAGGATTTTCTATTTGATTTTGAACGTCTTGATGAAGAACTTGCAAAACTGCCGTTCAGGGGTGTAAAAGGTACAACAGGTACTCAGGCCAGTTTTATGGCATTATTTAACGGAGACCACGATAAGATAAATCAACTGAACAGTAAAGTCGCAGAAGATATGGGATTCGATAAAACTATCTCTGTCAGCGGTCAGACTTATACAAGGAAAATTGATTATTACATTTTGTCTGTTCTTTCAGGCATATCCCAATCAGCTTATAAGTTTGCCGGTGATTTACGCCTTCTTTCAAATCTAAAAGAAATAGAGGAACCGTTTGAATCTTCTCAGATTGGATCGAGTGCTATGGCATATAAACGTAATCCTATGCGCAGCGAAAGAATTTGTTCATTGGCACGTTATGTAATGTCACTGCCCGTAAACGCAGCAAACACACATGCAAACCAGTGGTTCGAAAGAACACTTGATGATTCTGCAAACAGAAGAATTGTACTTCCCAACGCATTTTTAGGTGTCGATGTTATTTTATCATTAGTATTTAATGTAATTAACGGCTTACATGTTTGGCCTAATGTAGTTGCTTCACGCATTAAGAGTGAGCTTCCTTTTATGGCAACCGAAAACATAATGATGGCCGCAGTGAAAAAAGGCAGCGATAGGCAGGAACTGCACGAAGCCATACGCTGCCACTCTATGGAGGCAGCCCGTCAGGTGAAGGAATTTGGCTCTGAAAATGATTTGATTAAGAGAATAAAGAACGATCCTTTGTTTGCCGAAATTAAAGACGATATAGACTCTTTAATAAATCCTGATGAATTCATTGGTCGTGCACCTGAACAGGTAAAAGAATTCCTGGAAAATGATATTAATCCTCTGCTGGAAAAATATAAAGTTATTTTAGATGTAAATAATGTGTGTGATGAAATCAGTGTATAAAAACTTAACTCCAACGAACATAAAAGTTAATGGATAACAGAAAATGTTGGAGTTCCGCCTTTAGGCGTAATAAGAGCCTGCTGTTCACGTCATCCGACATGACAAGAGCAGGAACTCAAACAAATTAAAAAGAAGCGATAAAGAAGTATTTATAAAATAGATAAGAATCAAATAATAATTTATCAAACGGAAGACGGTAAAGTCAAAATCGAAGAAAATTTAGACTATGAATAAGGAACTAAATATAATAATATCTCAGGAAGGCAGGTTATTAACAGAATTTTCTGACACAAAACATAGACTCTCAAAGGGTGTAACCGATATTCAATCCAGGGTTGAAGAGCATTTCAAAGAATCTCCTGAAAAAGCATTATTTAATCTCGGTTTCATTGAAGCGAAAGGACATTTGTCTGCTACCCTGAATTTCTGGCATGAATTTTCTGCACATTATGTCAAGACTTTACGTTTAACTGAAAATCTTGATATATTACGTGAAAAAACTGAAATCATTTTTGATAAAAACTTCACACAAAATCTTCTTTCTGAAGCTCCTTTCTTTACCGGAAGTGAATATCTGAATATTGATTTCATGCAGACTGTATGGGAACAGCTGACACATTTCTTTAAAAAAGAGATAAAAAAGCAAAAAGGGAAGGTTCAGGATTTTTTTAAAGAATATTCCTCACAGGTAAATCTAGCTGATAAAATATATTTTCACTTAGTTGAAAATAAAAAAGGCTCAAGTACGCCTTTTGTGTTTCTTGCTACATATTCTACAGGTGTTTCTGAAAATGGTCATTCCAGACACAGACCTCTTAGAAATCTTCTTATTGAATATGCTGATAAGCAGGAAAAACTTGTAGAACTTTTATCTACTGTGTACAAAGTTGCTGAAGAAAGTACATTTATTAAATCCATTCTTGATAGCGGAGAAATCTTTTACCCACTAGGTGTTAAAAGTTCCGAATCATTTATGTTTTTGAAGGAAACAGAGATATACGAGGAACATGGCATTTTATGCCGAATTCCCAACTGGTGGAAAGGAAAACAGTCCGGCGTCCGG
>CAZGAI010000537.1:0-2797 GCA_964523175.1 uncultured Victivallales bacterium
GCTATATTTCAACATTTGCTTTGGGTAATTTTTCCGTTAAAGAACTTACAAAGCCGTTATTAACAAATGGCAGCTATTTTCATGCTTTCTTATGGATTGGTGTTGTTGCAGTTATAGTTGGTATTGTAATGTCCTGCTACATTCCAAAACTTTCCAATTTAATTAATCAAAGCCCTGATGATGAAGTAGATGAAATTCCTACACCTGAGGTCGGATTATAACTCACTAAAAACCTGTTAAGCTTTAGCATTTCTGGGAAGCTTAACAGTTATTAAAAAAGTAATTAATACTATAGGTGTCGTTATGAATACCCGAGATGATAAAATTCAGAACGACATTTGTGTCATTATATAAGAGAACTATTATACATTATCAAAAGTTAATTTGATATTTATGATTAGAATGAGGAACTGGAGTGAAAAAGAAGTATCGTTTAATTACCAGAAGTGATTTTGATGGTTTGGCCAGTGCTGTAATCCTAAAAAATCAGGGTCTAATTGATAATATAAAATTTGTCCATCCAAAAGATATGCAGGACGGTAAAGTCCTTGTTACTTGTCAGGATATTACTACAAACCTCCCATATGTAGATGGCGTTCATTTGGCATTTGATCATCATGTGAGTGAAACAATCAGAAAAATTGATAAAAAGAATAATTTTATTGTTGAGCCGAACGCTCCGTCTGCATCTAGAGTTGTCTATAATTATTATACTCGAAAAGGGAGCAGGCCCAAAATTCCGGATGAAATGCTGAAGGCTGTTGATAAGGCAGATTCAGCTAAATTCACTTCTGCAGATATTCTTGAACCAAAAGGCTGGGTGCTTCTCAACTTTATTATGGATCCGAGAACAGGACTTGGGAGATTCAAAGATTTCAGAATATCAAATTACAACCTGATGATGAATTTGATTGATCATTGTAATCATTACAGTATTGACGAAATATTAAAACTACCGAATGTAGTTGAAAGGTTTCATATTTACTGTATTCTCCATGATAAATTTATTGATCAGCTGAAAACATGTTCAAAAACCTACAAGAACTCTCAACATACCAACAGGAACCTTCTATATATAAATCTAAAAAATGAAGAAGCTATATATCCGGGCAATAGATTTGAGAAATATGTAATGTTTCCTGACTGTAATCTTTCAATACTTGAATTTTGGGGATTAAATAAAAAGAATACAGTCTTTGCTGTTGGAAGATCCGTTACAAACCGTTCATCAATAATGAATATTGGAAAACTTATGCTGCAATATGGAGGTGGCGGTCACAGGCATGCCGCGACCTGCCAGGTTGACAATGCTAAGGCTTCTACAGTTCGTAAGGAACTTATAAATCAGATTATTAAAAATAAGTGATAGTGGAGTTTTTCTCTTATGGATATTTATATTGGACTTGATATCGGTGGAACCAAACTCATGACCGCTGCATTTGATGCAGATTTCAATGAATTAAGAAGAGTCAAATACCCTACTCCAGTTTCTCTCAATGATGGATTAGAGCTTATTCAAAAATCAATATTGGAAGTAACAGGTGATAGTAGAGTATTGGGAATCGGCGCTGCTGCCGGAGGTCCGTTAAACCCACTGACAGGAGTTGTATCACCACTGCATCAGCCAGAATGGAGAGACATACCTTTAAAAAGCATCATGGAAACTCGTTGGAAATGCCCATTTAATGTTGATGTTGACACAAATGTCGGTGCGATTGGTGAATATTTTTTGGGAAACTACACTGAAAAATATTTCTTATACATTACTTTAAGCACTGGAATGGGAGGGGGCTTTTTAATTGACGGTAAAATATATCAGGGTAAATGTCATCCGGAAATTGGACACCAATCAATCAACTACAGGTGTTTGCATCCTGAAAACATTCATTGTGAATGCGGTGTAGATGACTGCCTCGAAGGCATAGTCTCTGGAAATGGAATCAGAAGAATTTATGGCAAACCCGCAGAACAGCTCTCAGCAGAAGAGTGGGATGAGGTTGCTTATAATATCGGACAGGGATTGAGAAATATAACGGCAATTTTATCTCCCGAAATCATTGTTTTCGGAGGAGGAGTTTCAGTTGGAGGCGGTGAAACCTTGTTGAAAAAAGTAGAAACTTATTTATACCAAAGTCTTCGTCTTGTTCAACCGCCAAAATTGAAGCTCTCATGCCACGGTTATGATACAGCACTGATTGGAGCAGCATATATTGCTAAAAGGATTTAGAACTGAAATTACAAATTAATACTATAAAAGAGAAGGTAATTAAATGGAAGAATCAAAAGATAAACGATCTGTATATGCTTTTTGCTTTATTGCTTCGCTTGGCGGGCTTATGTTCGGTATGGACCAGGGTACAATAAACGGAACTTTAAATTTTATTATTAAAGATTTTAATTTTACTACAGTAGAAGGATCCTCTTATGCAAGTATAATGATGTATGGTTGTGTTATAGGCTCTCTGTTTTGCGGCTGGGTTGCAAATACACTTGGAAGGAAAAAAACTCTTGTGATTGCAGCTTCCTGTTTTGCGATATTTGTATTAACAGGTGCTACTACTAATAGTGTATTTATCTTATTTACTTCCCGCCTCCTTTTAGGAGTTACCGTCGGAGTTGCATCTTTTGCTGTACCGGTATATCTATCTGAAATTGCCCCTAAGGAAAAACGTGGTGGTATGGTGGCCTTTTATCAATTGATGATAACAATAGGTATAATGATTATTTTCATAACCAATGCCATATTTGACTATTATGGAGGCAGCTGGAGATGGATGCTTGGAGTAATTGCAATACC
>CAZGAI010000538.1:0-2795 GCA_964523175.1 uncultured Victivallales bacterium
AAGTTCAAAGTTCAAAGTTCAAAGTTCAAAGTTCAAAGTTCAAAGTTCAAAGTTCCAGCTTGGCTGGGTTAGGTGATTATCATAACAAATCAGCAGGACTTACAATCCCATAATTTTTCATTTGATTCAGGACATGTGTATATATTTGTGTAGTTCGAATATCTTTATGTCCTAATAATTCCTGAATCACGCGTATATTTGTTCCATTTTCTAATAAATGTGTAGCAAAACTATGCCGAAGTGTATGACATGATACAGCCTCGCTGAGTTTATTTTTTCTAACTGCTGTTTTAACTGCCTTCTGCAATAAAGTTGGACTTAGATGATGTCTTCTTTTTTTACCACTTCTGGGATCTATAGAAATACTCCTAGCAGGAAACAGCCATTGCCAATCACTGGATCGAGCTTTGTCTGGATATTTCTTAGCAAGCAATGTCGGCATATATACTTCACCATATCCTTCTTCCAAATCCTGATAATGAGTACATTTAACCACTTCAATTTTCTTCTTTAATAAATCCACAATATTCGTAGGCAACAAAGTACTTCTATCTTTGTCTCCTTTTCCACTCCTGACAATTATCAGACCAGCATCAAACTTTATATCTTTAAGTCTAAGCCTTACACACTCCATTAAACGTAATCCGGCTCCATACAGCAAATTAGCCATTATAAAATAATCACCATTTAAACAACCAAACAGACTCTTAACTTCTCCAACAGCCAGTACTTCCGGCAGTTTTCTCTCTTTTTTTGCCCTTATAGAATTAATCTTCTCATCTAATTCTATATTTAATACTTTCTTATATAGAAAAAGCAAAGCATTAAACGCCTGATTTTGTGTACTTGCAGCTACGCCTTTTTTGACTGCCAGGTAAGAAAGAAATTCTTCAATTTCAGGCTCCCTCATCTCTGTTGGATGCTTCAATTTATGAAACTTTACAAACTTTCTGTACCAGTTAACATAAGTTTCTTCTGTCCTTATTGAATAATGTAAAGTTCTTATTTTTGATCTTATCTTTTCTTCTATTTTCATTTTAAAATTCTATCTTCTTGAGTTTTTTGTACTGACTTTGTGTGTTAGACGGCGTTTTTATAACATCTTCCAAAATAAAGATAGGGACAGCAGTCCTCACTTACCTTTGCCATGACTATTTTCTCTATGGATGAACTTGCAATTAATCTGTTTGCTTTAACATATACTTGTAATTTAAAAGGAAGTTGTTAGATTTAAATGTATATGTAAATTGCTATAACGCAAAGTATTTTTGCTGTAATTATTACAATATAGCGTATTAGACAGCAAATAAATCCGTACAATAAGTTGTTATCTTAAAGGAATAAAAATGAATATTGCAGACATTAATATAAAACGAGCAGGTGAATTCTTCATATATAGCATTTGGATACAAAATCAAATGACAGACCTGATTATATTAAAAAATAATCCAGATATTATTGATGAATTTTGTTCAAGTCCCAAAATTATTCCTCATAAAATGTCTGCTTCAAGAACATTATATTGGGAAAAATATTTTGCTCAAATAAAAACAGAGTTCATAGAGCTTTTCAGTAACCAGTTAGATGAAGAAAATATTAAAGATTTAAATGCAATATATCACATAAGAAATGCTATTGCTCATTCACATATTTCTTTAGGTCGTGACTATTTATTATACAGACCTGCGAGAGGTGAAAGACAAGAAAATGACATTAGACAGTCACTTGAAATACCACCAAGAGAAGGAGCTGCAAATCCAACTATACTAAAATTAAGCTTTAATGATGATAACGAATATCTAAAAGATTTTAATAGGATAAAACGACTTGATGAAATATGTTTTGAAAGAATTGCGAGTGAACTCAATATTCCACATTCAAGAATAAGATAACCAATAGATGCTCTTAATATTTTCTTGCTCCGCTACGAAAATATAAGAGATCATAAACGTTAGAAAAAATAAAAAGCATCATATATGGCATACATAAAAGATAAAGACCAAAAGATTTTATGGGGACGAGCAGCTGGAACTTGTTCTATATGTAAAGCTAAACTAACACAGAATAACTCTAGTTTGAACAACGTCTATACTCTAGGAGCTATGTGCCATATTGTTGGTGAAAATAAAGGTTCAGCTAGATATGATTCAAAATTATCAGATGAAGTAAAAAATTCTTATTCAAATCTAATGCTTCTTTGTTCACATCATCATGATATAATTGACAAAAATGAAAGTAAATATACAGTTGAAGCATTACAGCAAATAAAAGCTGATCATGAGACTTGGGTTGAACAAAAAAATACATTTGAGTACACTAAAGACTCAAAAGTCATAAATCAAATATTTAAAGAAATAACCATACTGAAGGAATTAGATTACTTCATTGATCAAGCTCTTTATCCATACATAATTCATTCATTTCTTGACGAATTTGATGAACTAGAAAGATTTGTTGTATCTTCTTTTTACCATGTCTATAATACTGAACTAAAAGAGCTCATAGAAAAATTTTATATTGCATGGAGTAATGTTTGTAAATACTGGGAAGCTTTTACTCCTACAAATGTACATGACAAACTCAGACCAAATACTTGGCTTGATATTGCAAGAACTGAAGATGTACAAATTGCTATCAAGGAAGTGCCTAAAGCAGCAAAAATTATGCATCAAGAACTACAAAACTTATTAAGTTATATTAGAAACACATATAAAGATATTGATTTATAAAAATAAACTTCTAACGAATAAGGATAGATAGTTTTCCGAATAGCAAGAGCATGGCTTCACAGGAGA
>CAZGAI010000539.1:0-2791 GCA_964523175.1 uncultured Victivallales bacterium
GTTTGCTCAGACACAGCTCAGAGCAGATACTCTACTGGTCCCCTCCCAACATAATACAATCGAAAAAGCAATTGCTAAAGCGTCAAATGGTGATACAATTATTGTTGGTAAAGGCACATATGCTCCGGTTCACGGGCGCCTAATAATAGATAAGTCTATTATATTGGAAGCTGAAGCAAGTCTAGATCAAAAACCAATAATTAAAACAAATTTTAGTAACTGGACTGGGTGTGCTGTACAAATTGCAGCAGACAATGTAATTTTCGCAGGATTTGAAGTTGACAATAGCGCTGCGGGGGAATTATCAGGTTATATCGTTGGCGATTTCAATGCTAAGAAAGACGGATGGACAGTAAAATACTGTGATATTCATGATGGTAAAAATGCAATACGGGCAATGGGGGATAATGTTACTATTGAATACTGTAATCTTTATAATACATCTTCAGATTTAATAAACTGTGAAAATGGTAACTGTTTCGGTCTAAAAGTAAAATACAATCAACTTCACTCTGAGAATCCGACTTCGAAAGGCAAACCTGCGGGAGTTACATATTCATGCAGTTCTAGTTCTGGTAATAATGTAGAGATTTCGTATAATTACTGCTGGGCTAGTAGAACTTTTATTGATTTTCAAAACAATGGTAATGGGCTGGCTCCTTCAAATAAGATAACAGTCATGCACAATACAGTCGACACTGGGATGGAGAAAAAACTGAATTACAGTAAAAACGGTCAGACAATGTCCATTGCATGGTGGGCCGATAAAGGAAACTGGAATGGCCCAAATTTTATTATTAAAGACAACATTTTTTCACGGCAGAAATGGTACCAGATTGTAGATACAGATAAATTACTTAAAGGGAAAGTTACACTTACTAATAACCTATTCTGGTTATGGTATCAGGTAGACAGTGAATCTCCATACCCCCATGAATTGCCTAAGCCTAAAAAGGGAAAACACGGAGCTGTAGGCTGGCAGGATATGGGATCAGGAAATGAATTTGTTATAAAAAACTGTATTACAAAAGATCCTCTGTATAAGGCTTCCGAAAAAGTAAAAGTAGCAAACTTATACTTTGCACTTTCATCAAAATCTCCGGCAATGGGAACAGCCACTGACGGCACAAACATTGGAGCCTGGCAGGGGATAGGTGTTGATCCGGTTATTAAAAATATTAGTCCCTCCAGTACAACTCCAGGTAAAACTGTAACTCTCACAGGTTCAGGTTTTACTGGAGTTCAGTCTGTTCTTTTCGGAGAAAAACAGGCTAAAATAACAGGTAAATCAAAAGGCAATATAATCAAAGCTGTTGTTCCCAACGGTCCATCCGGCAGGGAGGTTGATATTACAGTAATAACTCCGCAGGGGGCAGGTGTTCTACCTGATGGTTTTAGATATAAATCTAAAAAAACTAACCGGCAGTGACCCTGGACTGTTAAATAAATTTTTCAAATGGAAATTCTACATACAAAGAGCTAGAGATATCAATTGTAAACATACTCAATAAAAAAACTTGAGTATGTTAAATTATTAAAGTAAAAACTATTGCAAATTTAATCACATCTGATATATAGCAGTAACCAACTAAACCAATAAACAACTCAAAGGAAAAGCCATGAGGACAAAAAGAACAATTATTACCGCACTGTTAATCGCCGCCGTCATCCCGTTTACTCAGACACAGCTTAGGGCTGATCATCCAACCAGCACTCCACAACCTACTAATCTAGAACAACCAGTAAATGCACAAATTCAAAAAAATGCTTCATCGGTTTCTAAATGTACAAAAAGAGCTGATGGCTCGATGAATCCAAGATGCGCAAAAAGAGCTGATGGCTCGATGAATCCAAGATGCGCAAAAAAAGCTGATGTTTCTATGAAGAGTGAACACCCTGCAAAGAGTGAACACCCTGCAAAGAGTGAACACCCTGTATTAAATAATAATCCATCCAGTTAATATTTTCAGAATAAATTTTCATGTACTTTATTAAAAATACACCTAAGAATCTGAATTTTATACTCATTCCGTTTTTATGTGTATTTACTTTTTTTACAGGCTGTCTTAATGCATACAGTCAAACTAAAACTTTACCAGTCAGTACGACAAATGTATTAACAAAAGACATACAGACCGGCATAGAACAATACATAGAAAAAAAAACACGGCAGGGAGGAGGATATTTCAAATTCTCAGCTCCTGATAAGAAGTTCGCCTTTAAGCTTGTAAAAATTCATACTGAGTATCTGGCTAACCTTGGCCCAGGAAGTCATTTTGCTTGTATCGATCTTGTGGATACTAAGGGTGATGTGTATGATGTTGATTTCTTTCTTTCAGGCGATCCCGGTTCTATGGACGTAACTGAGACAATACTTCATAAGCTCAACGGCATTCCCTTCTATTTGTGGGAGCAAAACAAGAACGGTACCTGGATTAAAGTTCCTGTCAAAGGCGCTAAACCAGAGTTACTCGGTGTAAAAACCGGTAGCGATGAGTTTGTATTTAAATACTTTGTAACACTTCCAACTATAAAAACTTCTGCACGTATATGGATTCCACTCCCAACATCTGATTCCTTTCAGAAAATAAAAGTAATTAAATCAATTATTCCCGGGAAGCAACGTGTACTTAAAGAAGCTAAATACGGTAATAAAATATTATTTATTGAGCTTGGCCCGGAAGATAGCGGGAAAAATATTGATATTCAATACAAAGTTAATCGTATTGAAAAAGCTGCCTATACGGAGAAAGATATAGATCTTGAAAAATACATGAAACCTCCAACCGGT
>CAZGAI010000540.1:0-2772 GCA_964523175.1 uncultured Victivallales bacterium
TGTCTATCCATCTAGGATCCGTTGGATTACAGAATTCATGAAGCTTATTCATATCCCTTGGAAGGTCAGAATATTTTCCCAACTGAGCATCCAGAACAGAAATTGTTGCTAAAACATCAGCTTCAGCTGTATGCGCATTTACAATTTCCTCTCCACAAAAAAATTTCATTGCTGCGCCTAAAGTCCTTGGCTCCATCTTATGAAAAATATTCTGTGCATCAATAATTCTTCTGCCCGTTAGAGAAAAACCAAGCCCAGCTTTTTTAAACTCATTTGTTAAAAGTGGAATATCATATCTAATGATATTGTAACCGGATAAGTCACAATCCTCAAAAAATAAATTAAGCGAAGCTGATATCTGAGCAAAAGTGGGCTCATTCGCAATATCTTCGTTGGTTATTCCATGTATTTCTGTTGCCTCAGCCGGAATAGCACGTTCTGGGTTCAGCCTCCGGGTCTTAATTTGACTTTCCCCGCCAGGCATTAATTTGGCTACACAAATTTCAACTATTCGATCAACCTGCGGATTAGTTCCTGTTGCTTCTAAGTCAAAAAATATTATTGGTCGTACTAATTCTAAATTGTGAAGTTTAATCATATTTCACCATAGTCTTCTATAATTAAATGTTATTAATTGTTATTCGTTTTCATTATTATCTTAAGTAATACCTAAATACAACTCAACTACATGCTCTTACCTACAAAGGATAACAAGCAGTTTGATAATTAAATATATTAAACATATTTTACAAGCTTCAATACGTTATAAATTAATATTGTGTAACTCTTTAAGTTAAGATACTACTTCACAACTTTTCTTTTTACTTTTAATTGTGAAATTTGATGTCTTCTTGCCTTCAGCCCCTTGTTAACTTTTATTGAATTTCCGTTACAGTCCAGGCTTTCATAATACATTGCTGATGCTATCGTCATTGGTAAAGGAATAAAATCCTGAACCTGCTGAAGAGACCAGTTCGATTTTCTTAGAAATGTATTTACAACCGATGATGCTTTTTCGTCACACCCTGGAAAATTAGAAATAAAATATGGTACGATATACTGTTTCTTACCTATGGCATTAGTTTCTTTTTCAAAAAACTTCATAAATTTAAAAAAATCTTCTGCCCGGTTTTTCCGCATTAGTTTCAATACTTTTTTATCCAAATGTTCCGGGGCAATCTTTAAATGTCCGGATACGTAGTTTTTGATTATCGATCTCATCAATTTTTCCTGATGTAACGCCAGGTCAAGCCTTATTCCGGAATTAATAAAAACATGTTTAATTTTAGGCAGCTCTGAAATTTTCCTGAGAAGGTGGAGTAATTTATTTCCATCAATAAAATAATTATTGCATATTTCAGGAAAAAGACATGAAGGCCGACTACATTTCATACAGAGCTTAATATTTATCGGTTTATTGCAATATGCGTTCGCTGTTGGTCCGCCAACATCAGAAATTGTTCCATGAAAGTCTTTTTTATTTGAAAGCTTATCAGCTTCTTTCATTATTGAAGATTCACTCCTTGAACTAATAAATTTTCCCTGATGCAGGCCTAACCCGCAAAAAGAACACCCACCGGGGCATCCCCTGACTGAAACAATAGAATCTTTAATCATTTCATATGCAGGAATTTTTTTTGGGTACTTTGGGTGTGGAAACCCAGCATATGGCAAATCATAAATTATATCCATCTCTAAACTCGACAACGGAACCGATGGTGGTTCAGAAACTACAACTCTTTCATTATACTGCTGGACTGTTCTCTTTGCTGAATATGGATTCATTTCCTCTTCTATAATTTTATGTGAAAGAAGCAGAGAACCCGATGTTGATAATATCTCGCTATGTGATGGTAATTTTCTATAACTGTTTTCTTTTAGATCAAGAAATTCTGCCGTTTCTTTTTTACCAAGAATTCTGACCGTCCCTAAAATATTCACAAGGCTCATACCTTTATTCAGTCTATCAACAGCTTCTAATACAGCCTTTTCTCCCATTCCATAAATCAATAGATCTGCTTTTGTGTTTACTAGAATACTGGGTTGTATTTTATCTTTCCAATAATCGTAGTGTGAAAATCTCCTCATGCTGGCCTCTAAACCACCAATAATTATTGGAATATTTGAAAAAGCTGAGCGAGCTAAATTTGCATATACTACTAACGACATGGGAGGCCTTAAATTTATTTTTCCCTCTGGAGAAAATGAATCCTTTTTCCTTAATCTGCGTGCAGCTGTATAAAGATTAAGCATAGAATCCAAATTACCGGATGAAATACCGCAGGCCAGCTTTGGAATACCTAGAGATTTTAATGAATCTGGATTACGCCAATCAGGTTGTGCTATTATTCCTACTCTGTAGCCGGCAGCAACTAATACCCGTCCAATAACTGATATACCAAATGAAGGGTGATCTATATAGGCATCACCAGTTATTAAAAGAACATCAACCTCACTCCAGCCGATTTGTTCCAGCTCTTCTTTTGTTGTAGGAAGAAATTCCGGCTGTTTCTGAGTATTACGTTTTGTTTTATCTATAAAATTCTGCATCCGACTGCTTTTCTCTTTTGATTGTTTAAGATATACTAAAGATACTCTATACTTCATAGAAATATATAAATAATTTTTAAAAAAATCTTTTTTATCTTGTAAACATAAATTTCTGTTATATTATATCAAACCGTTTTAAGCGGGGGTGTAGCTCAACTGGTTAGAGTACCAGCCTGTCACGCTGGGTGTTGCGGGTTCGAGTCCCGTCACTCCCGCCATTTT
>CAZGAI010000541.1:0-1476 GCA_964523175.1 uncultured Victivallales bacterium
ACGAATAAGGATAGATTATTTTCCGAAGAATAATAGAGAGCATGCATGAAGGGTGCAATAGAGGAACAATAATCTTATCCAAGGTTGGACAAGCCTGAAGCATCTACGCGTGCGCGTGCAATACAGTAAAGTAATGCAAAAATATTCTGAAGAGTTTTCTTTTGAAAAAAAACGTTATCAATTTTTTATTGCTTTTTATAAGATAATGTATCAAATTACATATTTATAGTTTACAGGCATGTTTATATTGATTATTAAAATAAAAACCGCCGCTGCAAGCGGCTTAGTTCAGCAAATCGCTTAACTTACCCCAAAGGGACCGCGTCTGTTGGCTTTGCGGGGTTTCGCGTTTACGTTTTTTTCGTAATCACAGTTCCTATTTTGGCAAGTTAGCTCGAACGTTAGCTACATAAGGAAAATGAATGAAAAACAACAAGAGAAGAAGTTTTTATTTTTTAGGTTCGTTAACACTTGTTTTAATGCTTTTGATGGGATGCTCGGCATCTAAAAAAAAGACATTAACGGAAAACAAAAATATTTATTCTGGGTTGTCCAACAACCAAGATAAAGCCCCTGCTTGGAATCCAAAAGTTACCAAAGAAGAGAAAGTAAAATTTGTAACATCCTTCAAAGATTGTCCAGCGGTAGGAGATAAAGTTGTTACTGGCATACTTAAACCTATACGCCAAAAATTCAAGTTGCCGGCAGTTGCTGCTGCTATAGTTACCAATAATGGAATTGTTGTTATTGGCGCTGTGGGAATAACAAAAGAAGGAACACAAATCCCCGTTAATTTAGATAATAGATGGCTTATTGGATCATGTACAAAAGCTATGACTTCAACACTTATAGCAATTTTGGTTGAAAAGAATAAGTTGAGTTGGAATTCTACAATTGCTGAGATATTCCCAAATTTATCTCGTTCTTTTAGTTCAGAATTTAATAGTATTACAGTAGAAGAACTGTTAGGCCAACGGTCAGGGTTACCAAGAGATCTGTATGAGAATACTTTAACTTGGTTTGATTATCACGATGAAGAATCCCTTATAAGCCAAAGACTAAACTTATTAAAAAATTTTTCTAATAAAAAATTACTGTTTAAGCCAGGTACGAAATGGTCCTACTCTAATATTGGTTATATCGTATTAGGAGCAGTTATAGATAAAATATCTGGTAAATCATATGAACAAGCTATGAAAAATTATATTTTTAAGCCATTAAATATGAAAAACTCTGGTTTCAAGAGACAAATTTCAGTACAAGATATAAATCATCTTTGGTCACACTACTATACTGGTAAACCAACTAAACTTCATTTTCCATATATTGGTAATTCAGCTGGAGGAAATACATATTGTTCAATGGAAGATTGGAGTAAATTTATACAGGATCAACTAAATGGAGCAATAGATAAGTCCGGATTACTAAAACCCAGTTCTTATAAAAAAATACAAACTCCTGTAAAAGGAATATCAG
>CAZGAI010000541.1:1486-2771 GCA_964523175.1 uncultured Victivallales bacterium
TTCCGCTATGGTATAGCGCATGATTCTTTATTTCCCATCCAAGAGCACCTGTAAAAGGAATATCAGGTGCTCTTGGATGGGAAATTAAGAATCATGCGCTTTACCATAGCGGAACTGATATATTAAATTTTGCACAGGTATATATATATCCCACAAAAGGCTATGCAGTGCTTTTTTGCACAAATATGGGCTTTGATATTTTAAATGCTCCCGACAATGATGATGACATTCCTGTACAAAAAGCTGGGAATGAAGTGTGCAAAAAATTAGGACAATATTATTTAAGTTCATTAAAAAAGTAAAAGCTAACGGATAAGGATATAAATAATTTCTGGAGTTGAGAATAGTCAATGACAGATAAAAGTTATGAAATAAGAGAAATGACAATTGAGGATTATGACGATGTTTTTTCATTTTGGGAATCATCCAATGGCCTCAGACTGGATGAATCTGATTCAAAAAAAATTAAATTAAAAAGAAAACCTTAACCAAAAGGTGCACTTAACAGCTATTCCGCTCCGCTCCATAGCTGCAAGTGACCAAAATGTTATGGATAAAAAATAAATGATACCAACATTAAAAAGCAATAATCTCCTGATAAGAGAAATTAAAGAATCAGATAAACTTGTAAGAAAAAAATATGATCGTGATTCTTATGTAATGAAAATGGTTGGATATAACGACTCGACTAATCAAATAACTGATGAAGAAGTTGATAATTGGTTCGATTATATTCAATCATCTAATTATGGTTGGATAATAGAAAGAGATAAAGAAATAATAGGACAAGTTAGATTAAATAGATTAGATGAATTAGATAAAAATATTGCATATTCAATAGGATTCTTCTCTTCAAAATTCTGTGGTAAAGGATTTGGGATTGAAGTAACAAACCTTGTTTTAAAATTTGCTTTTGACCAATTGAAACTCCATAAGGTATATTTGAGAGTACTTGAATATAATAAAGGTGCTATCAAGTGTTATCTTAAATGTGGATTTAAAATAGATGGTGTTCTAAGAGGAAATGGTTTCATCAATGGTAAGTGGGAAAATGATATTTTAATGAGTATCTTAGTAGATGAATATAAAAAATAAGCCATAACGAATAAGGATAGATAGTTTTCCGAATAGCAAGAGCATGGCTTCACAGGAGAGTTTATAGAGGAACAACTATTTATCCCGGTTGTTGTGCAAGTCGGAAGCACACCGAATAAGGATAGATAGTTTTCCACCGAATAAGGATAGATAGTTTTCCGAATAGCAAGAGCATGGCTTCACAGGAGAG
>CAZGAI010000542.1:0-2763 GCA_964523175.1 uncultured Victivallales bacterium
ATCTGAAAAGTTTCATCTATACCTTTCGGAAGCTGGGTTTGAAATGCAGAAGTTTGAATCCCAAATTTTACCCCTGCAAGTTGGCGATAACGTAAAAGCAGTTGAATTTTCAAAAAAACTTTTTGATGAGTACAATATTCTAGCTGTAGCTATTAGGCCGCCTACAGTCCCGGTAGGAACAGCCCGTCTTCGCCTTTCTGTTTCTCTGGCGCATACTGACTATGACCTGAGAACAGCTGCGGATAAAATAATAAAATGCGCGAAAGAGCTGAGGATTGTATGAGTAATAATCAGATAATATTTATTTCCGGCTGGGGAACTGATTCTTCTATATGGGATACGATTGTTGATAAACTTGAAGATCCGGTAAGTTTTGTGTCATGGTGGGAATGCCTCGGCAACAAATCCAGCAATAATTCATTATTTAAATTATTATCAGAAACTAATTCTCCGGTATTACTGATAGGTTGGTCTCTGGGTGGTATGATTGCTTTGTCCGGAGCTATTGATTATCCGGATAAAGTTTCAGGGCTTGTACTTGTTTCTTCTTCTGCTAGAATGGTGCATGATAAAAAATATGTAGGTGCTGACCCGCGTGTACTTAAGGCTATGAAATATAGATTAAAGGCTGATAAAAAAGGGCTTCTTGATGATTTTGCAACTATGGGCATTTCTCCTGCCATAGAAGATTTACATCGAAATGAATTTATTGAAAAAGCGTTAGAAATAGATAATTGTAAACTATCAGAAGGTTTATCCTATCTGCAAAACTTTGACTTACGTGATAAACTTGATAATATTCATGTTCCTGTTAATATTATTCATGGAGAATATGACAAAATAATGAATCCGGCTAATGCTCTTTTTTTGAGAGATAATCTGTTAAATGCTAACTTAGATATTGTTAGTGGTGTTGGCCATTTTATGATACAATGTGAACCTGGTATAATATTAAAAAATATTAAAAAATTATTGAATAGCTTAGCCATAAAACTGTGATTATAGAAGCATATCAGGCATCGCTCATTAGAGCCATACCCTGACACATTGGCATGTATCTGTGAATCCATGAAAAGGTAAATATGATAATTGAAAAAGATGCTGTAAGTAAAAGCTTTTCAAACGCTGCTGTTACTTATGATTCCTGGGCGGAACCGCAAAAAAAAATTGCTCAAAGACTAGTAGAATTACTGCCTGCCGGACAAGGATATAGTAATATTCTGGATTTAGGATGCGGGACAGGTAATGTTGTTGAACAGCTGCTTTTGCGAAATACTACAGCTGAAATATTAGGGATTGACATTGCTCAGGGAATGGTAGAGCATTGCATGGAACGTTGGAACTATAATGAGAATATAAAATTTATCAGAGATGATGTTTCAAACTTTATGTCTAAAATAAAATATGATTTGATCATATCTAGCTGTGTTTTTCAATGGATTGATGATTTTTATGGAGTAATAAATAATTTTATTTCTTCTTTTAGAGAAGGTGGCTGCCTGGCCATAGCAGTCCCGATTGAAGGCTCTTTTTTTGAACTGCAGGAATCCTATAACTCTTTGTTTGGGCGTGGTATGCCTGGTATAAAATATAGACCAAAGGAGTATTATACTGATATAGCGCTAAACTGCGGCCTGGATTTACGTGTAGCTGAAGTGGACAATGTATGTGGATGTTTTGATGGAGTGGATGTGTTAAAGTATTTTAAGAAAATTGGAGCAACTTTTCAGTATAACAGAGATTATTACTCCTTAAATATAAGAGAAATTCATCAACTCTTAAAATATTATAAAAAAAGATATGGACTTAAGAATGGATTAATGCCGATAACTCATAAAGTACTTTATTTGGTAGTTGGCATAGAATAGATAGTAAAATATTCTTATGGAGGGAAACGCTCCGTCGTTTCCGGTGGTCGGGGGTGTTGGTTTTGACAGAGCAAAACCCTCCAGATTGGCGGCGGATCTGCAGGAAAATATTCCGCTATAATTGACAACGACAGTGAAAAAATGTAAATCACCAAATTATATATGAAAAAAAGATTATGAAGCAAAAAGGAATATTTATAACCGGTACAGATACAGATGTAGGGAAAACTATAGTTACGGCTGGATTACTAAACTTACTTCGCTCTGAAGGAATCGATGCTGTGCCTATGAAACCTGTTCAAACAGGATGTGTTTTGCGTAATGGAGAATATACTGCACCCGACCTGGATTTTTCTCTTTCTTATTCAGAGTTAACATATACTGAAGATGAATACAGATGTATGTCACCTTATAAATATGGACCGGCATGTTCTCCGCATCTTGCAGGAAGGTTGGCAGAATGTTTCCCTAATATTAAAAATATTGTATCCAGTTTGAAAAAATTGGAGGAATGCAGAGAGCTGGTTCTTGTTGAGGGAGCAGGTGGGATTATGGTTCCCTTGAACAGCAATGACATGATGATTGATCTTATGAAAGCGATAGCTTATCCAGTAATACTTGTTGCCCATACCGGGCTAGGTACTATAAATCATACTCTGATGTCAATTCAGATGCTACGCTCTTTAAATATCAATATTCTTGGTGTTGTTTTTAATAATACAGTTAAAGTAAAAAAAGAAGATAAATTTATTGTTGATGATAATATTAAAACTGTAGCAGAATTTGGAAAAGTTAATATTTTGGGCGTCATAGATTATCTTGAGAATATACAGAGTAATTTTGATGTAATGAAAAATTGTTTTAATAATTATGTAGATTATGAAACAATTAAAAA
>CAZGAI010000543.1:0-2761 GCA_964523175.1 uncultured Victivallales bacterium
ATTATAAATGTCCAGGTAATTTGGACATTCCATACCAACCAATCTAATATACCTCCAAATATTACTGATGTGTACATCATAGGGGTGGATACTACAACTTTAATATACTTCATAGATAATGTCATGAAAACCTGAAACAATGTCCCGAATATCCCAACACCTAATAAGAGAATTAGTGTATAAAATGTAGGGGTTTTTCAGAAAAAAGGTAATATTACAGCAATTACTATTGTTCCAAATAATGAATAGTAAAAAAGAGCCTCATTTGTTCTGCCGTCATTATTCCTCCTAATAAATACACTTAAGCATATTGCGACAACTGCTGTAAAGAAACCAGACAGTAGAGCAAGCACTGCAGCGGAATGTTTACATCGTTTTTTTATATAGGAATTGAGGATTTTCTAGTCTAATTCACTCACAGTTGTTTCCTGTCTATATTTTACATCTTCAAATTCATTAAAATGAGCATGCCCGCATTTAATTTTTCGAGTTTCACTTTTCTTTAATTCCTGTCCAAGAGATTTAGTTTCGGCGACAAAGTAAACTGTTTTTTCATTCTTTTTTATCAAAGCCCAGTCTGGATTATAATTTCCTATTGGTGTTTTAGTCTTAAACCAGAAGGGAAGTTTGAAATAAAATTCAATATCATCTCTGCTTTCGCATTCTTTGGCAAAATCATATTCAACATTGGAGTCAAGCGGGACGAGATTGTTATAAATGGTTTTATCCATTCTTTTTATATTAAATGTTAGTTCATTGACATGTATTTCATAGTCTTCAAACAATCTCACTTCATATTCTTTTGAACCTATTTTCTCGTATTTAATACCGTCAATCATTAAATCTGTAAGAACATCTTTTATAACAACAACGGTATTGTCCAGAAAAAGCTGCGGATTAATTAATACTTCACCTATTTTTTCTGATTTTTTAAGAATTTTAAGAATAGTTGAACGTGTAAGTTCCGTTCTTTCCTGTATGTGAAAAAGGATGTCAGGGATCAAAAATACGCTTTCAAGTGAATGTGCATAAGACGCTTTTGTCTTCATAATAATACCTGTCTCATCAAAATTAAGAGCAGTTTTAGTTGTTTTGATAATTGCTTTTCTGGTTGACGGCATTTGATTGATGGCTTTTGCTGCTTTGCTGATGAGTTCATGAGTTTTGTACTCAACCCGATAGGTTGCCTGATATTTAATCCTGTCCCAAATGTCTTTGAATTTTTCATCCAGTTCAAAGCCTTTTCTATATTTTACTGTTGCTCTTTTTTGTTTATTTTTAATTCTGCCTTTAAAAGATACTCCGCAGTCTTCTTCTATTTCTGATTGTAATTGTTTAGCAAAATCTTCATACGATTCATTGGCTATAACTGTTAATCGGTTAATGTTAGTATCCTGTATTCGTATTCCTTCCTGATTAACGGAAAGCCTTAGGCCTCTGCCTATTTCCTGTCTCTTTTTTAATTCTGATTGTGTTTCGTTCAAAGTGCATATCTGAAAAACATTGGGATTGTCCCAGCCTTCACGCAAAGCTGAATGGCTGAAAATAAATCTCAAAGGTTCATTTTGGTTTAAAAGTTGCTCTTTCTTTTTCATTATTAGCTTAAAGGTGTCATTGTCTGCCTGTGTATTTCCCTTTGTATCTTTCCATATACCTTTTTTATCTGCTGAAAAATAACCATTATGAACTTCTTCAACATCAAAGGGAATCAAACCCCTGTAAGCGGATTTTGATGATATATTTTTATATATCTCTTCAAACCACTTGGCAAATTTACCTTTATTCTCCTCTGAACCGTAATCACGATAATTGGACACGCGATCAATGAAGAAAAGTGACAGTACTTTTATACCTTTGTTTTGTAATTTTCTTTCTTTTAAAAAATGTTCCTCAATAGTTTTTTGAATTTGAACTTTCATAATTTCATCGGAAAGACTGCCGAATGTATCACCAACAAAAATAATTTCTCCGTTAGATAGCTCAATTAAATTTTCGGAAACATCAATGCCGTTTATTATGTAACCGCTTTTGTAAATTTCTCTCTTATTGGATAAATCATATAAATCATCTCCAACCTTTGCTGTAATGGATTTTCTTTTAACGCCGTCAGAAGTATTAACATCTATTTTTATATTGGCAGAAGTATGGGTTTTTGCTGCGGTTACCTTTTCAAGGCGAAGATATGCTTCATTAAAATCATTTTCTGTGACAATAGAATCTACTTCTATCTGTTTTACTAAGCCCAAATCATAGGCTTTTACCGGATCAAGGTTATAAATCATATTGTAATGGTTGGTGTGTGTAGCTGAATATCTAAGGGTACAAAGCGGATTAAGGTTCTCAATCGCTTTTTTTCTAATTTCAGTTTCCATGTTTTGCGGCTCATCCACAATGACAATGGGTGAAGTAGACTGAATAAATTCGACTGGTCTTTTGCCTGTTAGTTTGTCATTAGGCTTATTTATTATATTTTTATCTTTGGCAAAAGAATCAATATTGATAACAAGAATCTGAATATTATTGTTGATGGCAAAATTCCTTAAATTGGAAACTCGTTTGGAATCTTATACATCAAAATTAACAGGTGTTTTATCGTAAAGGTTCTGAAAGTGTTCAAAGGTTATTTCAAGATTTTTTAATACGCCTTCCCGGATAGCGATTGAGGGGACAACAATAACAAATTTCTTAAAACCATATTTTTTATTCAATTCATAAATTGTACGCAGATAAACATAGGTTTTACCTGTGCCGGTTTCCATTT
>CAZGAI010000544.1:0-2755 GCA_964523175.1 uncultured Victivallales bacterium
ATATGACACAATCTATTGCATTAATTGTAAAAGATTATCAGAAAAAAGAATTTAGTAATATAAAAGAGATCAATAAAATCAAGGGACTTAAAATTGCTATTGAACAGGGAGCTGCTTATGTATCTATTGCGCATAGAATATTTCCGAATGCAAAGTTCATTACAATCAATAATCCAAAAACTTTTTTTGAATCAGGCATAGCAGACGTAGCGATAATACCAGTCTATGAAGGATTTGCATGGACTCTTTTATATCCTTATTATACCGTTTCAATGTTTACACCCAGTGAGAACTTAATACTTCCTTTTGCGTATCCTATTGCAGAAAATGGTGGCGAATCATTCTGTTTGCTTTTAAATTCATGGATTGATTTGAACAAAACAAATGATTTATTTCGTAAACCTTATGAATATTGGATTCTAGGAAAAAAAGAGCCGGACAGCCTACCGAAACGCTGGTCAGTAATACGAAATATTTTACACTTTACGCAGTAAGAAAATATAGATACTTATTCGGGAACTCCGCCAAAATAGCGAAAAATATTTTCTATTGACCGTATAAAGCTTTCTGTGCTGCATAAAACAAAGGGTATTGAAAAACGACTATATATCAAATTCAGTATTTACACTTTTTCTTTACTCTTTGATTCATTATTTCAATTCAAGCACAGTTGCGAGTTTATCGGGGTTTAGGCGATATAGCGAACCAACACCTTGGTAAAAACCATGTTTTTCTATAAAATGAATGCATAAATCAGTATAAATGATTTCTTCGCCAAGCTTGATATTCTTGACAGTGGTATTTGCTTTTTGTAAGAGCCCTTTATCTTCAAATGGACAGCGAATCCCTCCACGTACAGTTGAAACTCTGACTTCAAAGTGAGGTTCAATTTTAATAAACTCACCTAATCCGGCTTCAGCTTTATTACGTAACTCCCGCATTTTATCAGCGATCATCTGATGAGTTAATTTCAGCTTTTTGACTGTGTTTCTATCACGATCCAGTATCTGCGCAAGATCAAGATGATCATCTCCGAGAAAACCGTTAATAGTAATAACCCCCGGCTGCATATTATCCTGAATCTTCTTCATCTCAGGAGACTGCTTCATAAAGGACTCCTCTCCTATGCAAATTTATCATAATAAATTCTTTCTTCGGGAACTCCGTTGTTTTTTAACACTTTCACACATGCATTAATCATGCCTGGACTGCCACAGAGATAGGCCTCAAGTTCACTGCCATTATCCAAATGTCTGTCAAGTACATCTGTAATTAAACCGATATCGCCTTCCCAGTTATCCTCAGGTTCAGGGCTGGATAGAGCCGGAATAAATTTAAAATCCGGTAAATCCTTTTCGAGTTTCTGCATCTCATCCACAAGAAACAGGTCTTTAAGGGAACATGCACCGAAGAAATACCGTGTTTTTCGATTAATACCTGTGTTTTTCATATTATTAAGAATTGATTTTACCGGGGCCATTCCGGATCCACCGGCTATGCAGACTATTTCACGTTCTGTCTTTCGTAAATGAAAATCACCATAAGGTCCATTTACAATCAGCTTACCTCCTTCTTTGAGGTATTTGTGTACATATGTTGTGCAAATACCGTTGGGAACCAGTCTAATTTCAAATTCAACACTGTTCTTTTGAATTGGGGCTGAAGATATTGAATAAGCTCTGTAAATTTCTTCACTGCTTAATTCGTATTTGGGAACCTTTATCTGCATAAACTGGCCGGGTTTAAAGGTTACTTCGGAAGGATCTTTCAAGTCAATAACTATCTCTTTAATGTCATGAGTAAGATCTTTAATTGAAGAGACAACTGATTTATACTCTTTAATTAGAAAATATTCTTCAGGAATATCCAGCCTGATATCGTTTTTTACTTTGACCTGACAGCTTAACCTGGTAAAAGCTTCAATCTCTTCTTTTGTCAGCCAGGGGGTTTCTGTAGGCAGAACATCTCCTGCCCCGTCAGTTATCTTTAATTTACATAACCCACAGGAACCTTTACCGCCGCATGCAGAAGGGATAAAAATACCTTCTGAATTCAGAGAGGCAAGCATTGTCTCACCCCCTTCAACAGTAAGTATCTTCGTTCCATCATTTATGTCAAGATGACATTGCCCATAGTTGCCTACTGTAAAATTAAACACAAGAATCATCACTGTCAGTATTACAGTCAAAGAACAACAAACTGTTACAGCTATTAAAATCTCGTACATATCAACCTTTGATTACCCCCGCTAATCCCATAAAGGCAATTGCCATAATTCCTGCTATAATCAAAGAAATTCCAGCGCCTGCTAAGGGTCCGGGCACCTTTGCGTTCACCATCTTCTGACGAATTCCAGCCATTGCAAGAATTGCCAGCATCCACCCAAGACCACTTCCGAAACCATAAAAACAGGTTTTTATAAAACCGTAATCACGAATGACCATAAATAGGCAAACTCCCAGAATAGCACAATTTACTGTGATCAACGGTAGAAATATACCAAGCGCCTGATACAGTTTATCAGAAATTCGTTCAATGGTTATCTCTGCTATTTGAACAAAGGCTGCAATAACAATTATAAAAATAATAAAGCTTAAATACTGCAAGTTAAATGGTACCAGTAAATAGTAGTATACCAGCCAGTTAATAGCTGTTGTACAGGCCATGACAAGTGTAACAGCTGTACCAAGGCCTGCCGCTGTTTTAACCTCTCTGGAAGCACCTAGGAAAGGACACATTCCCAAATAATACGTTA
>CAZGAI010000545.1:0-2751 GCA_964523175.1 uncultured Victivallales bacterium
TATTTAAAGTTACTAACAGTATTATTTATATATGCTACTTTCATATTAATGACCTTTTTACTTTCTAAGAAATTTATAATTTAATTTAGGATGTTTACTATTTTACCAGCTAGGTTTATGCCAAAGGAACAAGATAATATATCGCAATAAGAATGCTGTTAGACACAGAAATATATTTTTGTCAGCACATACTTTTTAGTATAAAGTCTTGTAGCATTTTTCAAAATCTTCAGTGAATTTTTTCATATTTATTTTTCTCCATGCGAGTTTTGTAGCTTCTTCCGGAGATTTAGTTTTTATCAGCTCTTTATAGTAAGTTTTAAGTATCTTCGTGTAATCTCGATCGGTCCTTCTTTTAACAGTATAAGCACCCTTATGTAAAAAATAAACTATACCCCATGCTAAGGCATAATTTTCAGAAACTTTTTCTCTGCTTCCATTACCTGAGTAAAACTGTTTGTAATTCATTTTTAAAAGCGCGGGAATATCAGGTTTCTTTTTTTCTATCATTTTTTTCAACAGCTTTAAATAGTTTGAAGGCTCTGTTTTTAATTTTTTACCTACAATTTTTACTCCCTCAAAAAATACAGCACTACCTTCGTTAAACCATGGGCTTGTTTGAACTTGATCAAGAGCAAAATGTATATACTGATGAAAGGCTTCATGTCGCAAAATTTTAGCCTGTGCTAATTCACTGTCTTCTCTATTCCCATACAACAATGGAGAAATAACAAGTTCTTTTTTAGACGGCATCCACAAACCCATAGTCCATTTTTTTCCATTTCCAACATAAGCTGCATAGTCATCACGCTCTTTTAAAATTCTAACAACATTTACCTCTTTTAGCGGAACAGTTCTTTTATAAAAATGTGAATAAATTTTTTGAGACAAGATTAATTCAGCTTCAAGTTTTTTTATAAATGACTTTGAATTTTTGGGATAATTTGTAATTAAGAAATAATCTTTTGAGTCTATTCCCCACCAATCTTTAAGATTTTTTATATTCCTAATAACTTTTTCTTTACTGACTTCATAGTCAGGGTTTGGGTTTTCTTTATTCTTTTTTGTATGTGTTTGCTTTACAGTATGGCCAAAGCGAATACTTTGAACCGAGGAAAAAATCTGTTCCATAGCCTGTTTCTCGGGAAGAACAAAATTAACTGTATACAGAAAAACAAGATTATTTTTCAATTTCCTTTTATTAGAGATAACAAATAGTCCTAAATAACTATTTTTATCTTTAAGCGGGTAATACTCTAATACTGTTCCGGATTTATCTCGAATAGAACGTATTTTGTTTACAATTTTCTTACCGGTAAACAGTTCAAGCCATTTCAGTTTCTCACCCTTATCCCAATAAATACTTTCAGATTTTGTTTCATATTTTTCTGATACTTTTTCTTCAGTAATATATGCAGAAGAGTTGTCTGGAGGTAAGAAAGCCATTTCAGAAATATTGAGCAGGGCATTACTGTTTCCCCAGCTCCCCACGTATTGCTTATAACGCCAGATATCAGTAACCTTGTAATACTTCTCTTTTGTTTTCTTGTCAGCAAAAATATCCGGAAAGCTTATTGGTCGGCTTTCAAATCCTTCAAATGTCTTAAAAGCAAAACCCAATGTTTTTATTATTTCAGTCTCACCAAGCCTTAATTCGGCACATTCTACAACGGTTCTACTAAAAAATATTAATATCGTAATAAAACAAATAAAGGTAGTTCTTTTATTTATCATCTTAGCCTATAGTAGGTTCTCTCTTTATGTATTTGCATAAATCATTATAAACACTCTCAGGTACTGATAAGTCGCCTCGTCCTTTCCCCATTAAAATATCCGGTTCGTTATCTCCATGAAAGTCGCTACCTCCGCAGACTACCATATTTAAATCTTCTGAATATTTTATAATCATTTGGTGTTGTTTCTGTGAAAATTCAGAATAATATGCTTCAATGCCATCCAATCCCAAGCTTTTAAGATATTTTAGATTCGACAATAAATCTTTAGTTTTTGAACGGTTCCTATGGACGGGATGAGCCCAAAATGCAATTCCTCCTGCTTTATGAATCATTGAAATAGCTGTCTCAGGATCTGGTAGAATACGGGATACATACCCTGATCCTCCTCTTGCCAAACAGGTGCTAAAAACTTCTTTAATTGTCTTAAAATAACCTTTTTTCACCAGAACTGAAGCTAAATGAGGACGACCAACGCTTTCACCTTTAGCCATTTCTTTGACTTCATCAATTGTAATATTATATCCGTTTTCCTGAAGTTTATCAATAATTTTATCATTTCTGTTATGGCGATTATTTCTGATTTCTTTTAATAAATTATTTAACTCTATACAATCATCTCTTACCCACAGACCCAAAATATGCAATTCCTTATAGTTCCAATAAACTGCAATCTCAACTCCTGGGATTGCTATAACATTTGATGATTGAGATTTTTCCATAAATTCAGCCAGCCCCGCAACTGTATCATGATCAGTTAATGCAACTGCAGCTAAATTCATTTTCTCAGCTAAATCAATAAGTTCCGATGGGGAATATGTTCCATCGGAAGCCGTACTGTGTAAATGAAAGTCTATATTTTTCACAAGGCAAACTTACCTTACTTTTTATTAGTTAGAGCCCGCCTATAAAGGTCATTCTGGCTCAGTTGGGGTTGATGGTTGTCGACTATTAGCCACGTTCTAGTTAGAGGGTGTCTGAAAAGCTCTTTTTAACCACGAATTATACGAAAAAAACG
>CAZGAI010000546.1:0-2751 GCA_964523175.1 uncultured Victivallales bacterium
CAAATTAACAAAGCAGTTCAAAACCTTTAAATTCCCGTTAAATCTTAATGCATATAGAAAAAAAGATCAGCTAAATTCCAATAATCATGAAACCTGCAGTTTTGCTTCTTCGTTCCTATTTCAAAATGCATATAATAGCGGGTTGATACCAACTTATTTTATAGCAGACAGAGAGCTTATACATTTTTTTATAAGCAGCTTTAAAAACTCAAATAAAGATATACTGAACGATGTATATGCAAAGCGGTTAAATTATCAGAACATGAGCATGCACAAAGAGATACTCCCACAAATCTCAGGTGTATTAACTTTCCCCGAAAATATGAGATACAGTCCAATTCTTTATTTTATAGAGTACAGTATTTCTGACAAAAAAATTCAGTTCGGCATTGAAATTAATAAAGCACCTTTAACATTCTTTGATTACTCCGAAATAGACTTGATTCCTGAAATGACACCAAACGACAAGAAATATATTAACCTGCTTTTAGGTTTCCTTTTATATAAAGAAGTTTTTCCGCTGTCTGTTAAAAATGGACTTTTATGGAATATACCAAAATTTTCAGGTAGTAAAAAAAAGTATATCAGCTTAGTAGCTGATAAAAAAGTAAGAGAGGTCTTTAAAAAAAGAAATGGGTCAAGTACACCATATTTGATGGTAGGAAAATACGAAAAACTTACTACGAAAAATAAAAATAAAAAATGTGGACAGATAGTTTATACCCCCCCCACTTTTAAAAAAGGCTAAAAGTACAGACCTGGGAATTGATATAATTATTTATATTTAAATTAGTTTATTATCAAATGCAGAAGTAGATGGAGCTCCGTGATTACAGATACCAGCTACAAGTGGAATATTACCAATTATATCACCGGACAATGACGGCATCTGGACACCTACAGCTACAGTACTACTGCCGCAAATCAGCTCAACCTATTAAGTATTACATAAATGACAGGGCAATGCCATGGTTCGCTTTAGCTATTAACTCTTTTCATCTATCATATTAAACTTGTTATGTTATCAACCTTAACCCCAGGCTTGAATTATGAAGAAAAAAGTTATTTTCTCCCTTCTACTGCTTCTCGCAGTGATAATTTTTTTGTTATGAAACGCAGTCAATCGGTTTTTACTTTTTCTTCTTAGGATTCGGTAATGCTTTTCCAATGTTTTTTATACAGAAATGGTTTTTCACCCATTTTTCATTAAGGAAGGCTTATGCAATAAGTGCAGTTATCAGTGGAATTGTACTTATTATAATATATGCTTGTCCAGTAAGTTTTATCTTCTGGGCCGGAGGGTTTACTTTAAATCATTACTTACAACAGCATACTGACTTTGAGCTCGAATGCAGTGAATAAAGATGAACAGGGAAAAATTATGGGAGGATTAGCTGGGAATGCAGCGTTCTTTCTACCAGGAATAGTTTTATCTTTCTTATCTTCTTCTATTATTATTCTCCCCATATTTATTGCCGGAATACTTTATTTCCTAAGCTGCCTTATGATTGCAAAGATTAAAAGGCAGGCATAGATATTAAAACTAAATAAAATGTAATTTGTCGCTGTTTTCTAATGTAAAAGCGCATTTATCGTAGTTCAGAAGATATTTCTGCTCAAATGATTCACACCATGAAGGTTGATTCCATACACATAAATCAGCCCATGGAGCAAATGGCTGAATCTTAATACCATATTTTTCGGAAGTCAAATGAAAAGACGACTTCCTAGCCATAACAAGCATACCGAGAATACCATAAACATTATCATATTTTTCAATCCTCGAGTAATACCATTCCAATTGTTTTAGAGCATCTTTTTCTGTTTCTCCAGGAAATCCGAACATAAGGTTGATCTGTACATTAACGCCATTGCTTGCAAGTATATCTATAAGATTATTAATTACGTTTAAATCCTGAATTTTATTGACAAGTCTTTGCGTTTTTGGATGTATTGTTTCTATTCCAAGTTCTACAACTCTGAGGTTATACTTATATAATTCTTTTACACCTTCTGCAGTGATATTTTTGTCAGGTTTAGTGCTGGCTCGCCAGGTTGTATTTGGAAAATATTGGTGTAATAGTTTACCAAACATAAGCATTGAATCAAATCTAAGTAAGCTGTCTCTAATAGAAATACGTTTTGGGTTCCATTTCTGCATACTTTTAATATGTTTAGTGAATTCCTGTTCATACGGAAAGTTTTTATCTAATTTTTCAACAGCATGAAAAGTGCAATACCTGCAGTTAAAAGGACAGCCTCTCCTGAACTGTAAAGGAAAAACCAGCTTGTTCTTGTTGAATTCAGCTATATATTCTGAGTCATATGAAGGAGCTAACCTTTTCTCCGGAATCAATTCTTCATAGGGCGTATAGCACTGAGTACCAGCAACGATAATTCCTGTGTCAGAGTATGGTTTGTTATTAATTTTAGCTAACAGAAATTTAGAAAAAATATCCTCACAATGTCCGACAAAAAAATAATCAATATATCTGCCGTAATGTTCATTAGATATTATTTGGTCTTTAAGCAGAGTAATATGCGTTCCACCTGCTACGACAGTGGTCTCAGGCCACATTTTTTTTACAAGTGCTGCAACTAGAAGAGCTAGTAAGGTTTGTCCTCCTCCAATTAGTGAAACACCTAAAACGGGAACCGGTGAATATTTATCAATTATGAGTTCTTTAATAAATTTATACCAGAAATTATCTTCACTTATACTTGAAATCATATCATCAATTTCATCAAAAT
>CAZGAI010000547.1:0-2728 GCA_964523175.1 uncultured Victivallales bacterium
CACAGACAGCTGCCATAATTATATCACATATTCTGTCGTTTAGCACCTTATCCAGCGGGTGATATTGAATTGGAATAAATTCAATTTTGGGACAATTTAGAAATATTGCAAGTTCGTAAGCCATTTGAATATCGTATCCCACAAGATCACCTTTTTTATTAAAAAAATTAAATGGCATAGCTTCAGGATTATACCCAACCCGTAAGATTTTTCTTTTTTTTATTAGTGACAAAGTATTTTCTTTGTCGCTAACAGTAACATTTGTGTTTAACAAATGCTTCGGTATTTTCTTATAAACTTTAACAGAAATTAGATCAGAATAATATTGACCTGTATTAGTTTTTGGTAGAACCATACTATTAAGCTGTTTATCGCCTGTGTATAAGTGTGAAAATGTCTTAGTGAAAAAAAATCTCAGACCTGATATTATAATAATAAAAACAATGCTGATTAATATGATAGAAGACAAGAACTTTCGTATATGCAGTTTAAAAAAGTTTGTATTGAGACTTATACATATCAGTGTGCATGAAAATAGTCCCATTACATCTAGTACAAGACCAAATTTACGTATAATCTGACTTGAAGCCACATATAAATTAAACGCGTCACTTGGCAATCTTAAATAATTTAAAAGAAAAGGAAGAGCAAGGTAGGGTGAGCCGAATAAAGAAAAAAGACCAACTGAACCGAACTCTATCTGTTTTAAGATAGTTAATTGATTATCATAAAACCATGCAACAAAAAGAATGAAAAACATTACAGATAGCTTTCCTATTCCGGGGAAACTGAAATAAATAGGAATTAGCGACTTAATTTGTGCATCAATATACTCGTCCTGATTTTCATATTTCACGTAAATATCTTTTACACTCTCTACGATTAAAGGGAGAGTAATAAATAAATTTCCGGTTACAAAAGTAAAAATAAGAAGACCTTTTGTTTCTGAAAGAATATCATAATATGTAAATCTTGTAATACTGGAAATAATCAGTGGGATTACCAAAATAACAATAAAGAGTGAACATATGATATATCCGACTATATATATTGTCAATACCTCTATGTTGCTACCGGCTATAGTCCCTGCAGCATATGCAGTAAGCACGAATGTACCATATGGTACTACAGTGATGAGCATCTTAGTTATTCGCTCGATACTTTTACATAAAAGATTCATAAATTTTAAAATAGGAACCTTCTCTTCTGATTTAATATTAATAAATGCTATTCCCAGTAGCACGCAAAAAAGTACAATTGCGGGAATAGCACTATTCGACAGAGAGGCAAAAGGAGTTGATGGTATAAATAAATCCATATAATTTATAGATTGAGCACTTTGAGTAGTAGAACTATAAAAACATGATGAATATATCGTGGGGAAAGTAAGCTGCATAGCAAAAAACAAAACAATTGTAATGATCCAGAACGATATAAGTATTACACCTCCTTTTATAGCTATAGCCTTCGCATCTTCTTTTGACAGTCCACCGATTCCATGTAACAATGAAACAACTATATAGGGAATAACGGTTATCTGCATAATTTTAATAAATATATCACAAAATGGTTTTAGGTAGGCACACATATCTCCAAAAACAAGCCCACATAAAATACCGGCTATCAATGCAATAATCACTTTATTTGATATACTCATCTTTTTCTTCACATTAATTTCCCTTCGTATCTAGCTAAAAGACAAATTTTGATAAAATAAATTCTATAGAAGTCGAATCTGACCAGATTCAGACCGTATAAGAAAGCAGACATTATGAGAACTGGCCCAATTCAGCTGAATCCAATAACAATTTAGCACATAAGAATGATAAATCCAATATATACAATTGCTGCAAATTATCTTTTTAATAGTTAAAAAATCTGCTTTTAATTGTTGATAACATTAAAGTTTTTGGATATAATGAAAATTATGAACAAGTCTATCTGCTCAATCAGAACCATGTTAATCTGTTTTATCTTTAAGAGAATTACAAAAAAAGAAAAAAATGGTAAAATTGTGGTTAATGGAGCTTACTATAGATAATTAATGGTTGCTGAACAATTCATTAAACCGGATTATAATAGAATCCATATTTCATATTTTTGAAATATGGGATGCGATTATTTTCAGGGATACTATTTTCCCAAACCTTTGACTTTAAAAATTGATTTCATAAATATATGCTAGCGTATAATAAATTCCTACAAGAATAAACAGGATTCCGGCAGTGTACCTGAACCAAATTTCAAGTTTAGTAATGCAGTGAAAAGCTCTGCCTAGATATTCACTACCGAAAGCAATAATAAAAGCGAATAAAATTACCGGTAGTGCTGTCCCAATGCCAAACAATGCCGGTATTATAAAGTAACTTGATACTTTTATTGAAAGTGGTATCAATGCCCCAAAAAAAAGCCCTGCAGAAACAGGACAAAATGAAAGGGCAAGGACAATCCCCAAAGGTAATGAAAACAATAGTCCTTTTTCTTTAATTTTTCCTTGGAATTTGTTACCCCCGCCAACATTAAGTGAAAAAGCTGTTCCTATCATCCCAAGTAAAACCATTCCTAATAAAATTAAAATAGGACCAAGCATTACGTTAAGGTTTTTTTGAAGAAACAATGATAATTGACTACTTGCTAAAAGACCTCCTGTAATTAGTATTCCTATAAATATATATACTATACTCAAATCATTTCAAAACACTGTTTTCAGTTTTTCAAAATTATCATT
>CAZGAI010000548.1:0-2727 GCA_964523175.1 uncultured Victivallales bacterium
GACGTTTGAACAAAATTAGATTTAATCAAAAACTTTTCGTGGGGCATCTAATTAATGCAGGAATCTTAACGGTTATTGTTTTAAATAAAAGCATTAATCATGCTAATGATAAGACACTTATAACGAAATAAAATTTCATTTTACTGGCTATGGCAACTTGACATCCAGCAGGTCTAATATTTTCTGCTGTTCGCTATCCGGCAGAGATATTTCATCTTTGATAGCTACCCCATTTACCAGGCATTCTGTTTTTCTAATTGATTTCATCCTTTCTATTACAAGTTCAAATGTCCATCTTTGATTGTCGTAAGCCCCATCTTTTTCAAATAGCGGAGCAAGTCTTTTGACTGCATGCCATTGTATATAGTATGCAAGCATGGTTAAAAAAATATGTGCTTTAAGTCTTTCATCGGTTTTATGATTCAGAGGCCTTAATTCAAGAAGAACTGTCTTTATATTTTTGAATGCAAGTTCAACTTTTTGAAGGTTTCTGTAACCAATGACAACTTCTTCTTTGTTTAAGACCTCTGAATTTACATCAGTTCTGATTATATAACACCCATCCAGTATTTCCTCTTTGTCAACAACATCTTTTTTGAGAAACCATGTAACTTCTCCGTTATCACCGACATCCCATGAGAAGAATTTTTCTATTTTGTAATTCTCAAATATCCGTCCAATAGGGGTAATGCTATGGTCCGTTCAAAAAAGTGCCATCTGGCAAGTTTTCAGGCACAAATCTCTTCAAAAAACAGTTTTCTAGATTCAATAAATATTTTACCTTTTTTAAGTTCCTACATTGCAACTGATAGAGAACTCTGCTATTTTATTGGTGTTTTTAAGGTAGATTTATCAGCAGCTAGGTGCATATAGTTCCTACATACTACATTATAGGAACTTTAACAAAGAGGAACTATGGATATAAGTAAATACGAACCTGAACAAAGAAAGCTATACACCGATATAGTAACCCTTATCGAACACAGCAAGGGACATGTCGCAAGAGAATTCAATACAACTCTTGTTATATTAAACTGATCAATAGGAAACAGAATCAATACGGATGTGTTTTCCAACGGCCGTGCAGAATATGGTGATCAGATAATTGATTTAATATCAGTCAGCCTTAAAAACCAATATGGAGAAGGCTATACCCGCTCAAACATATTCAGAATGACTAAATTTGCAAAGATATATCCCGATAAACAAATTGTTGCGACACTGTCGCAACAATTGTCATGGTCGCATCTTGTTGATTTGCTTCCGCTGGAGAATGAGAACAAGCGAAACTTTTATGTCCGGATGGCATTAATTGAAAAATGGAGTGTTAGAAAACTTCGAGAGAAAATAAAAGGGATGCTCTACGAACGCACCGCAATAAGCCGAAAACCTGAAAAATTAATTGCATCCGAATTGAAGAAAGTCGCAGAGACGAATGACCTGACACCAGATTTTGTATTTCACGATCCTTATTTTTTAAATTTTACAGGCTTAAAGGATTCATATTCAGAACGGGATTTAGAAAATGCAATTCCTGACAACATTATGTTTTTTATTCAGGAACTAGGAACAGATTTTTGCTTTGTGGCAAGGCAGAAAAGAATGTCCACAAAGAATAAAGACAGATATCTTGATCTTCTATTTTTCCATCGTGGGTTGAAAAGACTTATTGCGATAGAACTCAAACTTGGGAATTTTGAACCTGAAAATAAGGGGCAGATGGAGTGGTATCTAAGATGGCTTCAAAAAAATGAATGCCGTTCGGGCGAGGAGATGCCTCTTGGAATAATTTTGTGCGCCGATAAGGATCAAGAGGATATAGAATATCTGGAACTGGACAATTCCGGGATACATGTCGCCCAATATTTAACAGAACTTCCCCCACAGAAGATACTTGAGGAAAAACTTCATAGAGCCATAAAAACAGCAAGAGAAACATACAACAACAGAATACTGCCTGAAAATAATGAAAAACAACTGGATTGAAGAAGAGTTGGAAGAATTCTGGAATTTGTCCATACAGGAACTGGAATTACTAAAAAACAGGAAAGATTTTAACAAACTTGGTTTTGCTGTCTCACTCAAGTATTATCAGTACATGTTTACACACATAACTTCAAATACATTAATTCCAAAGCCTGTATTAAAGTATATTGCCGTACAGCTTAAATTAGATTACAGACTTTTTTATCAATATGATTTTAATGGAAGAACAGCTAAAAGGGACAGGGATGAAGTAAAGGAACATATAGGAGTCACATACAATGTTACTATAGCAGCAGAAATGTTAAAAAAGTGGCTTGTGGAAGAAATAATTCCTTCGGGAAATCATGATATGGATTATTTGAAAACTCTATCCTACAGCTACTTGAGAAAAAAGAAGGCCAGACTCCCTAAAATTGAAAGTATCTCCAGAATCATTAGATCCTCGCTTTCTGAATTTGAAAGACGTTTCTTTACTTCATTGAATAAAAGCCTTGATGAAGAAACAAAAACGGTTCTATGCAGTATAGTTGAAAACGATGATGTACTCTCTTTGAAAAACCTAAAGGAAGAAATTGGATCAGCAAATGTAAACAATATTCTACATGAAACACAAAAATATAGAAAATTAAAGAATATAAAACTTCCTGTTGAAATCCTTAATGGATATACATTAAAACTTTTAGATAAATCATGGGCGTTTCAATAAAAAGATAATATCTAAATTTAACAGCATGCCATTTG
>CAZGAI010000549.1:0-2722 GCA_964523175.1 uncultured Victivallales bacterium
AGTATTTGAAAAAATCCTGATTAAATTTATTTTTATTCTAATTCTTTATTGCTGCCCAAAATGGCTGTGGAGTTAAATAGTTCACTTGATACCTTACAATGGTTGGTCATCGCTTTTTCCCTGGCTGGCGTAGTCGTTATTGCCGGAGGTAGATTTACTGATATATATGGGAAACGGCGAATTTTGATAATAGGCACAATGCTATTTGCTCTTTCTTCTTTGATTGCTGGTTTCACTAATTCTGTTCTATTAATGATTATATGTCGTGCATTTATGGGCTTAGGGGCAGCCCTAATTCTTCCGTCTTCCCTAGCTATTGTATCTTCCAGTTTTGTGGGCGCTCAGCGCAGTATGGCCTTAAGTATTTGGATTTGTGTAATTTGGTTGGGGCAATCCATCGGCCCCACTCAAGGTGGAATCTATGAGAGCATTGGCGGTTGGCGTTGGATTTTTTGGGATAATGTACCTTTATCTGCCATAGCTGTTGCTATTGTGTTATGGTCGATGAAAGGCTATCCTGAAGTAAAAAAAGAGGAAAGAATAGATTATGGTGGTTTAATTACACTGACTGTTACATTATTAGCTGCTATGTTTGTCTTAACCAAAGGAAACAACTATGGCTGGACTTCTTTTGTTACTATAAGCCTTATTATAGCAGCTATAGTGTTCGGCATTATATTTCTAATCATTGAATGTAAACATCCAGAGCCGCTGGTAGAATTATCGCTATTTGCTAAACGAGACTTGCTAGGTGGCAACCTTGTCAATTTAGTATGTAACTTTTCATTTTCTGCTGTACTCTTTTTTATGGCGCTTTACTTACAAAGCATCTTGCTTTTTTCGGCTTTTACTACCGGTTTATTACTCCTGCCATTAACCATGTCAATTCTCATAGTTACACCAATTGGGGGCTGGCTCTCACATCATTTCGGACTTCGCTGGCCTACTGTCATAGGTATGGGATTAATATCTTTTGGTTTGTATATAATAATGTATGCAAACGCCGATACCGTATACTTGAATCTGTTACCTGGACTTATCATACTGGGAGTTGGACTTGGTATAATGGTAACTGCAATAACGCAGGCCTCATTAGACCCTGCACCAAAGGAGCAGACGGGACTTGCTTCAGGCATTTTTAAAGCAGGAAGCATGTTAGGCGGTACCCTTGGTGTTGCTGTAAGCATGTCGGTATTTGATTATTATGGATCAATCAGACTAAATGCATTAACGGGAGCAAAAACAACTTTTACAGGGCTTGGCGGTACAGCAGATAAGGTGGCAGCATTTGTCTATGGCTATAAGTACGCAATGGGAATATCCATGCTGTTTGCAATTTTAAGCATAATTATTGCAATTGTATTAATTCGTGGAGTGGGAGCTCGCGCAAAAGCTGATCACTAATCACCTAAGCATAGAAATTCTAATAGTAATAAAAATAGAATAATTAGCTTTAGCAGTTTTAGAGTAAGCAGTTAGCAAGATTCTTTATTCAGAATGAAAGCAATTAAGAAAGGAGATATCATGAGTAAATTCACTATTCATACTTTCGAATCAGCCCCGGAGGAAAGCAAACCGCTCTTGGAAAAATCATTTGAAAGTTTCGGTATGCTTCCTAACTTGCATGGTGTTATGGCTGAAGCTCCTGGCTTGCTTGAAGGCTATCAGGTACTGCATGACACGACCCTTTTCATGGTTCGAAATCGTGGACGATTGACGGATGTGGAGATTGTGCTGTTTTATGCTGCAGGTTACGATAAACGTCAGTTGCTGGAAATCGTATTGGGCCTATCTCAAAAAGTAATGAGCAACTATGTAAATCACCTGGCAGCAACTCCTGTTGATGCACCATTTCAGAAGTTTGCCTGGGAACAATAAAAATGAATATCAATCAGTACAAGTATAGCCTATGATTCCAAGAGAATGGCTAAAAGAAGAAGATAGAGTTGAAAGTATTAGTAGTTCTGAGTCATCAACCAGAAGTAGAAATATTTGCTCATCCATCCATTCATTGTATTCATATTAACAAATAAAACTGTATTGGTCAGCATTGCAATTGTTGGGGCTAAGTTACCTCCGATAAAATCTGATGCTTAACTTTCTTTTATTTAAAATCGATTAATTTCATTGATGTTTTTCCGTTAAGATCAGATTGAATTAATCCTGAAACAGGAATGTCAACTGACATAAAAGTTTTTGACTTCATTCCGTTGAACTCGGACTCAAGAATATAACAGTTTAGCTCTTTACCTTTTACTGTAATATTCCCCTTTGTAATTTTAATGTTTTTAGCACCAATTTCTTTGAGTAACTTTTTTAAATCTTTAGGAATCTTTGATTCCATACTTGTCGATTTTTTTCCTTCCTTTGACATGGTCATTTTAAGAGTGATCTCTTCGGGAGAAACATTAATTATTTCCTGTTTCATTTTTATATTGCCAGGACTCTCATAAAGCACCCATTCTCCAATTTTTGCATCTTTTAATGGATTCGGTAAATCCTTAAGTTCGAGTGCTTGTAATGGTATTATCGATAGCATGGATACCAGGGCGATAATTGTGATTGTGAGTTTTTCCATAGTTCGCTTTTTCCTTTGTTTATATTTCTCTCATAAATGAATTCTTAATTGTTAAAAAACCCAAGGAAATTTTGGACATGTTTTAGGTTTGTTTTTTGTTTTTATACTTTCTCTTAAATGTAGTAATTTATTTTTACAGATATT
>CAZGAI010000550.1:0-2710 GCA_964523175.1 uncultured Victivallales bacterium
AAGTATATAGGATGGATTGTAAATGAAAATGATTTCGAACATATTTATTGGTATTTCTTTGCCATTCAGAGCATTAAGGTTTTTCTTTAAAGAGTCTGGATACTGGCGATATGCGCTGGTTTCCATGATACTGAACACCATCTTATATGTACTGTTGTTTTATCTGCTGTTTTATTTTGTTCTTCCGTGGGTAAATTCCTGGTTTCCGGCGCATTCAGTTAATGCGTTTATGTCTTACCTGTATGCATTCATTGATTTTATTGTAAAATTTTTGGTGATTATAACTTTTTTCCTGTTATTTGTATTGGCTTTCAATACAATATTTTTTACAGTCGCCGCGCCGTTTCTTGACGGACTATCTCTTAAAATTGAGAAAAATGTATACAATTATGTCCCGGCTAAAGCTGGAATCAAAGGAATGGTATCAGGGTCATATATTTCAATAAAAAATGGAATATGGCTGACTTTTATGACTCTCTTCTGGACGCTTGTGCTGTTTCCGCTTAACTTTATTATTCCGGTTGTGGGCTTTATCCCGGGCATGCTTGTTGGTGCATATTTTTTAGGTCTTTCCTTCATTATATATAGTGCTGAACATAGAAGAATTACAAAAAGAGAGCTGAAAGAGGCTCTTAATGGAAGTCGTAGCTGTATACTGGGATTTGGACTTAGCATGTACTGGATATTATTCGTTCCATTCACAGCGATATTTTTTATTCCGGCGGCTGTTGCCGGTGGAACAATGCTTTACAACGAACATTGTGATAAATCCGGAGTCCCTGGAAAATAAAGAATTATTTTCCGTTTATTTCAGCTAGTGTCAATTTGCTGGCGTGTCCTATAACTCCGCCTTTACCCAATCCGGTTATTTTATCGTATGGCAGTTCATCAATAACATTAAAGGCATTTATAACATCGCCCCACCCTGAACCAAGTATTAGACTGGCAAAAGGTTTAGCATCGGGCCATTTAGTTTTAACACAATCCGCAGCCTGCATCAATACTGATAAGTCAATCATTGTATTGTTCATTTTGTCACTTCTCAGGATTAAATTGTTAATATAGAATTTTGTCGCCGGCATTTAAACCGGATAGTACTATTCTCATAGCAGGATTAGAGGATTCGATTGTTCTAACAAAAACTTTTGTACTCTTATTCTTATTTTCAACTATAACTGTTTCTGTCTGGCCAATTCTTGTTATTGCCTTCGTTGGTATTAATAACTCTTTTTTAACACCAATTTTTATTTTCGCGACGCCGTACATTCCGGGGACAAGCCCCTGAGAGTTAGTAATGCATATTTTAACCAGAAAGGTTCTAGTTTTAGTGTCAACATAGGGTACAATTTCTTTAATTTCTCCATCGTATGTTTTATTCAGTGCTTTAACTTCAAATGCTATTGTTTCACCCAGTTTTATTTTCTTTATCAGCGACTCGCGGACAGGGACTTCCAGCATAAGTTTTGACGGGTCAAAAATCTTCATAAGTATTTTTCCCGGGATAGCAAGGTCACCGGGATCAACAACTCTTTCGCCAACAATACCGTCGATTGGACTTTTTATTTCGCTATATGTAAATAGTGTTTTTGAGCGTTCCAAAACCTGTTCTAAAGCTTTTTTTTCAGCAATTAGACTTTGTACATTCTGCTGTGACCTACTTAGTTCAGCAGATGTTCTTTTGTAATTTGATAATGATTGCTCATAAATTTTCTGAGAAATAGCCTTGCCTGAATATAATTTAGCGTTTCTCTGCTGCTCAGTTTTTGCCAGATTATATACAGCTTCAGAAGATTTTACTGCATTTTTAGCAGAACTAATTCCGGATGTTATTGAATCAATGCGGCTTTCTGTTTCCAGAACGGAAGCATGAAGCGCACTGTCTTCAAGCTTTATAAGTATTTGATTTTTTTTAACATGATCACCGCTTCGAACAAAAACATTCATTATTTTAGAGGTTATTCTTGGTGAAATATTTGCTTCTGCCCGGCTTTCAACTGTACCTGTGGCCTTATAAATAACAGGTATGTTTTTATAATTTACGGTATAGGTCTGCTTATTCTCTGAAATTTTATCTGATTGTTTATTGTCAACAGCAAAAATATTTAGTTGAAACAGAAAAAGAAGTAGAGTTGGTATTATAATTTTTTTTTTCTTTGTCACCATAATTTAATTCCTTTATTTTGAATTTTGGCTTTAAAACGTTTATTAAATAAATTAGGTTTCCATTTGCCCACCCCTTTTGTTCCCCTCCTGGGAGGGGATTAAGGGGTGGGTAACTTCCCTTTTTGTGGAGGAGATCTGCCGACGCTGATTTCTTCCTCCTTCGCTCAAATGGCGGACTATGTTATCAGCTCCGTCTTAAGATTAATTATTGCTCGACGTTGATTGTTTTAGGGCCGATCAGCATATAGATAACCGGTATTAATACGAGTGTAAAAATAGTACTTGAAATCATTCCGAAAATAAGTGACCATGCGAGACCGGAAAATACTGGATCAAATGTTATAGGCCATGCTCCCAGCATCGTTGTAAGGGCAGTCAGTACAATGGGCCTGAAACGGACGGCTCCACTTTTAAGCAAAGCATCATTCAGAGTTTTACCCTCTGCTAAAGCCCCCTGAATGAATTCAATAAGAACAATACTGTTTCTAATAACAATTCCCCCTAGAGCAATCATACCTATCATTGCTGTTGCAGTAAAGAATACCGG
>CAZGAI010000551.1:0-2706 GCA_964523175.1 uncultured Victivallales bacterium
TAATTTAAGGAAGTGGCGAGAAGAAATTGATATTAATAACTACTTAGATGAAGAACTTTTATGTGGTTTTAAAAAACATATTCGTACATTACTTAGAATTCCTGCTACTTGGGCCACTTATCAAAAATTAAGAATTCATTTTGAATGGATTTGGGATGGAACTGAAATATTTATTGTTCAAGCAGATCAAGAGCTTCATAATAATGGGATTATTCCAAAAATATTTAATGATCGGCAATATACTTCTTTGGATTTTGTTCCACAGTGTTTAAAAAAATTAGATTCGAAAACTGTTTATAAATATAATAAAATTCATAATGTTCAGATATATAAAGAATTAAATCTACCGATAGCAAATTTATATATTCTTGATAACCAAACAATAATAAAACAGTTAGCACTTGGGAATATCCATCCAGGATTAAAAGATGATATTACAGAATTAGTTAAAAATTCGTTAGTTATTAGGATGGATATTGACACCGATAGACAAGAGGATAAGCAACTTCTTCCAAGAACTCAAGAAGTTCGAGATCTGGACAATGCTCTAAAATGGTTAAAATGTAAAAGTGAAATAGTTAAAAAAATAACAGAGCTGGATATTGCATTTATTTTTCATAATTTTATACCTGCTCATGCTTCCGCTTTTGCCTATGCTGCACCTACTGAAAGACAAGTGCAAATAGAAGCTTTATGGGGTTTGCCAGAGGGACTATATTATTTTTCACATGATCAATATGTTGTTGATACTAAAAGTATAAATGTTGAAGAATTAGATATTGATAGTTTTAAAGCTGAAAAAAAAATTAATCATAAATCTAATTTTGTTTTTCCTGACAAACATGGTACTTGGAGTTCACAAATTTTAAAAACTCCTTATGACTGGAATAATTCTATCAAAAGAGAAGAATGGGTTAAAGAAATTGCTTTTCAGTCAAGACGAATAGCTAACAAAGAAAATAAACCTGTAAGTATTATGTGGTTTGTTGATGTTCCAAAAAAAGTTTGCCCAAAACAGCTTTTTCCATGGCATCATGAGTATTTCGACCCTACAAATATAAGTAGAGCTCAATCAAAACGCTCTAAATCTCCTTATCATAAGTCATTTATTATAAAAACAAATCAAGATGTTGAAAAACTTAGGAATGAATTAAACAAACCAAGCTCTAAGGTAGGAAGTGTGCTCATTCAGCCAACAGAAGACAGTTTACTTAGAAATAAAAAATTATTAAAAGAAATAGGTGAAATAACTAAAAAACTTAATGCTGTAATTCTTATGAAGGGAGGGATTTTATCTCATGCCTTCTATCAACTAATCCAGACAGGTGCAACAGTTGAATTTTTACACCCTTTCGATAATTTTAACTTTAAACAAGATTTTCATAAATTAGTTCGGGATAAAGTCCCTGGGAAAATTACAAATGGTGGGGAGGTTGTTAACATTGCTAGACTGACTGGTGAATCTTTATTGAAAGGTTTAAAGGACAAATTAATAGAGGAAGCTTTTGAAGTATATGATGCACCTGACAGAGAAACATTAATTTCAGAACTAACAGATGTGAACGAAGTTATTGATGAAATTCTTTCACACTTAAATATTACTCGAGATGAATTAATACTACGACAATTGTCTAAACGAAATAAAGCCGGTGGATTTAATGATGGTATCGTTTTGCTAGATACGGATAATCCAGTTATTTTACCAGTAAATAATAAAGCTCTTTTTGAAAATGCAGATATCAGCAAGCCTAAAAGCGTGGTACATGAGATTAACTATTCAGATATTACAACCAAAAAACTACCTGTGTACCGAGATAAAAAAGAAAATTCTAATAAATCTGAAATCATTTTAAGATTAAATATTCCTATGACGAGGGATGAATGGTCAACTGCAATATCTGCTCTAAAAATTTGTCCGAATCCTTATGATAAAATGGAATTACAAATATCAGGAAAAAGAAAAGGAGCAAAGTATCAAATTGAAGTATCTTTATTCAATACAAAAGAAGAAATAACACAATTAACTCTTGATTTATAGGGTATGTGTTGATTCTTTTATCTTTCGAAGGCTTCTTTTAGGACGGTTTGCATTATCTGTTCTGAATATTTTTCTGTTTTGCTTATCTGTTCTTCAAGTTCATCACAATAGGACATTAATTTTTCAACTCTGGATACAATTTCTTTTTGTTCAGATAGTGGAGGGAATGGGAATGCTAATGAATCAATAATGCCTAAGTTGATATTTTTTTGTGCAGTAGCAGGGGCAAATTTTTCTATATCTTTTTTGCTCACATCAATAAAATATCTAACATAAAAAGATGTTATATTATCTAAAAATGATGTAAATCCGACTACACTGTCAGGAAAACAAGCATCAAAATCTAGAAAACCTGTTTCTGCAATATTTGCAGCAATAGTAATACAAAGAGTATTTTTAGGCCATAAGCGACTCTGACACAATCCTTTTTCATTATAAGATTTTGAAAAAGTCTCAATTCTAAAGTTACTACTTTTTGATCGAGCAACATCCCCTGTTTGTACAAATGGATATGTTCCATTTGTAAATAAACTTTCCTCATTTCTTGGTCTATGTTTTGATTTCCCTCTTTCAAATAGACCAGCGTTCCCCAGTCTACACCATTGCCATATTTTAGAAATTTCGAAAAGAATTTCTTCTGGTTTGATTGGTGGTGGCGGTTTCCCTGC
>CAZGAI010000552.1:0-2701 GCA_964523175.1 uncultured Victivallales bacterium
TTTGATTTTTTGAATTTTAAACAGATAGGCAAAGATATTAATGAGAAATCTAATTATCAGATTAAATATGCTTTGGGGTATGACATTAATTTTGTGCTGCAAAAGATAAAAGGCAAGCCGATTCATTCTTACCCTAAATATCCTGATTTGCTGAAGTATGCAGCTGTGGTTTATTCACCAAAAACGGGTATTCAAATTGATCTTTTTACGACTCAGCCCGGTGTTCAGGTCTATACAGGAAATCATTTACCTTCTAAAGATGAACCAATATCTGGAAAAGATAATAAAAAATATTGGTTCAGGACCGGATTAGCCTTGGAAACACAGCATTATCCGGATTCTCCAAATCTTCTATCATTCCCAAGCACTACTCTTAAAGCCGGCCAAAAGTTTGCTCAGGAATCTGTTTATCATTTTTCAATCACTAAAGAAGGCTAATTTGTTTTTATGTAAAAAATATACTCCGTTTTCGGCATATTGCCGGAACCCTATTGATACAGCCTATAGTGTATAATTACCTTGCCAGTATGACTTTTTTACCATCCATAATGCTGTTCATGTTTTTAATGGCACACATATCTCCGCACATAGTGCATGAGTTTTCCAGTTCAGGCTTGGATTCTGCCCTGTAACGTTTTGGCTTTTCCGGATCTAACGCAAGGTCGAACATCTGTTTCCAGTCAAGATTAGCTCTGGCTTTACTAATGGCATAGTCATGTCTATCGGCATTTTTAACGCCTTTTCCGATATCTCCTGCGTGTGCTGCTATTTGGCAGGCAATAATTCCTTCCTTTACATCATCAAGGCTTGGTATTTTTAAATGTTCTGCCGGAGTAACATAACAGAGGAAGTCTGCTCCTGCAGTTGCGGCAATAGCACCTCCGATAGCACTTGTGATATGGTCATATCCCGGTGCGATATCTGTAACCAGTGGACCAAGCACGTAGAAGGGTGCACCGTAGCATAGTTTTTTCTGCAAAATAACATTTGTTTTGATTTCATTGATAGGTACATGGCCTGGGCCTTCGATCATAACCTGTACATCTTTTTTCCAGGCGCGTTTTGTAAGCTCACCCAGAGTAATTAATTCCTCGATCTGAGTAGCATCTGTAGCATCTGCCAATGAACCTGGACGGCATCCGTCACCAAGGCTAAGTGTTACGTCGTATTCTCTGCAAATTTCCAGTAGTTCTTCGTAGCGTTCATAGTATGGGTTTTCCTGTCCAGTCATTGCCATCCATGAGTACAGTAGAGTTCCACCTCGTGAAACGAGGTTTGTCAGACGTGTGTTGCTATTAATTCGATCAGCAGTTTTTTTATTTAGGCCGACATGAATAGTTAAGAAATCTACACCGTCTTCAGCATGTGTTCTTGCAACATCTAGAAAGTCATCCGATGTAAGGTCTTTCAGTTCTTTATTGAGCAGGCCTGTTGCATCGTACATAGGCACTGTTCCGATCATTGCTGTGGATTTTTTCAAAAGTGCTTTTCTGAAAGGGCTTGTGTCTCCGAAACACGACAAATCCATTATTGAGTCGGCATTGTATTTCAATGAAAGTTCAACTTTTTCCATTTCTTTAGTAATATTTGGACAGTCTCTGGATATACCAATATTAACATTAATTTTAGTTTTTAGCCCTTCGCCAACACCGGCCGGTATCAGGTTTTTATGATTTTTATTAAATGGGATAATTATTTTACCCTCTGCCATTTTTTGCATTAGAAGTTCAATATCCATGTCTTCTATCTTAGAAACATGCTTCATTGCATCAGTTATAATACCTTTTCTTGCTGCTTCCATCTGTGTTTTATAGTCCATGCTTATTCTCCTTGTTTATAAGTGTTATAAAATAAAAAATACCGGGTTAAATTCTAAATTCTAAATTCCCCTCTTATTTGTTTAACAGTTTCTTCTATATTATCAGCGCCAACAATTTCGGTAACCATTGCAATACATTCGGCTTTTCGATTAATTATTTCCTGAATGTTGTGAATTTTTATTCCTCCAATAGCAACAAACGGGAGTTGGATATTTTCAACAACCCATTCCAAGTATTCGTAGCCGACGGGGGCACAGACATTCTTTTTAGTAGAAGTTTTGTATATAGGTCCGACACCAATGTAATCCGCTCCGACTTTTACTGCTTCCAACGCTTGCTGTGGGGAGTGAGTAGAAAGTCCGAGAATCATTTTTTCTCCAACAATACTGCGAACTTCGGGGAGGGGGAGATCATCCTGTCCTAAATGAATTCCATCTGCATCAATGATTTGAGCGAGAGTAATATCGTCATTAACGATAAAAGTGACATTTGCTTCTTTTGTAAGTTTTCTTATTGTAATACATTCTGTATATTTTTCTTTGAGGGACTTCTCTTTTTCCCTGTACTGGATTATTTTTATACCTCCTTTGATCATAGCTGCAACAACTTCTTTATTGGATCGGCCTTTTGAAAATTTACTTCCGGTTATTCCATAAAGATTGGTGTTTAAGGATGACCTCCGAATTAATTTGAATAAAACAAGGTTGAAATCTTTTTCCAGTGTATATGCATCAAATCTAAGTTGTTCATATACTTTTGATATCTTATAATAATTTGCGACTTTGATTGATTCCTCAAGACTGCGTAAGCCTTCCTGTATTCTTTTGAAGTTGGCTGTTACTAAATCTTTAATGCTATTTTTACTGTCAATTTTATTATAG
>CAZGAI010000553.1:0-2689 GCA_964523175.1 uncultured Victivallales bacterium
CATTATGTAAAACTTCGGTAAAGTAAAATCCTCCGGGCAATAAATTAACATCTACAACATTGAATAGCTGATTTTTACGATCTTTTACAAAATCTAACCTCATCCACAAAGCTTCGGAACTATCTTTAAGTAATGATTCATGTTTTGATTCCTCGGAAGAAAATAAAAGCTCTTTAATCTCCGTATATTTCAGAAAACGATTTTTTACTTTAAGTAATTGGCCTATAATTTTCCCAAATTTTTTAAATTCAAAGACCTCTTCATTGTCTAAAATAATTGCGGGAGCACCGCAGGTTATTGCTACAGACAATTGTTTGTCTGATGAGATTTTGTGAGGAATGATATTTAAAATGTTTCTATTTATTTCTGATTCAAGTAAAATATTCGTTTTAGAAAGGGAATAATTATATATGCCATAATTCCTGAAAATATTTTTCTGTAATTGTAAAAAATCACTATAGTTCATAATTTTTCTATAATTTCAATCCCTTTTGTCACTTCCGGCATTTGTTTAATTTTTTTTCTAAGCAGAGATATTTTTTCGCAGTATATTTTATTTGACATAATATCTTCAATAGCTATTTTAAGATTTTCGACCGGCTTTTTATCAAAATATACAATCCTTGCAATACCTTCGGACTCACATTGCCTTGCATTATAAAAATTATCAGCGCCTATCGGCATGATAATTGATGGAATACCATGAAGTACTGCTGATATAATAGTGTTCAATCCACCATGATTTATCACTAAATCACAGTATTTATAAACCAGAGACTGTGAAATATAATCAGTAACAAAAATATTGTTCGAATAATGTTTAAATAAATCTATAATCTGCCTGTCCGGGATAGACGATATTATACTGTACCTACTATTATACCTTACAGCATCAAATATTGCACTCCATTTTTCAGGAAAACAATGAAAGACAGTACCGAGAGTGGCATATATAATTTTTTTCCTTATATCAATTTTATCAAATAGTTTACTACTGTTTTCATATACAGCTTCATCACATATTTGCGGACGTAAAAAATAAACATTTCTGGATAAACATATATCCTTAGAAATAAGGAATCTTGGAATAAATGCAAGTTCTGTACAGTCATAATAGAAGGACAGATCTTCATCTGCAGGAAGTCCAAGATTTTTTCTATGTTCAGATATAGAGTCGCTTACCATCTTACACAGTTTACTGGAAGGAAGAAGAACCATCGGGCCGGATTTTATTCTTGGAATACTCAAATATTCAGAAATAAGCGCTCCTGCAAATTCATACGGATCGTGAATTATAAGGTCTGGCTGCCATTTCCGGCTGAATTTTAACAGATCCGGAATCATATATTTTGCAGTTTCTCCGGCAAAAATATGTTTCATCCAGAAAAGGTTTATCTCATTCCTGTCGACAATACCTGATAATTCCTTAAAAGTTTCACAAGCCTTCGATTCTTCCCAGTCCAAACCGAGAGGTTGACATTTAAAACCAGCGGCAATAATTTTGGGAGTAAATGATTTTGAAGTAACAAAGCATAGTTCATGGTTACACTTTACTAATTCACGAGCAAGTGAAGCTAAAGGATGAAAGTGACCGTACGCGGGCTGTACTGTAATTATAATTCGCATATTTATTATAAGTGCGGGGTTTATAAGTTTGTGGTGATGATTATATCATCGAGTTGTTTAGTGTCTTGAATATATCCTTTTTAAAGCCATAGTACTCAATAGTGCAATATAAAGTATTTATTCTTTATGACTGTATTATATATAATATAAGTATTTACTGACTTACTATAACTTATAATTACCATATTTCATTATATGAGATTTAAATATTTCAAAATAGCGTTAATAATTCAAATGTAGATCATATGCAGACTAGTAATATCATAGAACATCAGAAATATTTTTCTGACTTATCCTCGGAAAAAATAATTTTGAATGAATTAAAACTTTTAGATGGCCCATATATTTTTGATATTGAAGCTACGGCTAAATGTAATATTAAATGCATTATGTGTCCAAGGGAAAAAATAACGAGAAAAACAAAGACTATGCCTCCCAAGCTTTTCAGCATTTTAAAAGACTGGCTTCCTCAAGATAATACCTGCCTCTGTTTCTGCGGAATGGGAGAACCCTTATTAAATAAACATTTATGTAATTATATTTTATCTCTCGGCAATGGAAAGAGAACTTTGGGAATAGTAACAAACGGCACGCTTTTACTGCCGGAATTTATTGACAGACTTATTTTAACCAATATTAACTTTATTGAAATCAGCTTCAATTCCCTGCATAAAGATAACTGTGAAAAAATAATGAAAGGTCTTATTTATAAACAGATTATGCGCAACTTAGAATATTTATCCAAAGTTAGACCGGATAAACTGCGAGTCAAACTGGCCTTTACTGAGCAGAGAGCAAACTCACATGAAATAGAAGATATCAAAAAATTTGCAGAAAAGCTTGGATTTGAGTTTCAGCATAATATAATTCATAAAAGAGGTGGCCACTATCTACAGAACTATACAAATAACTCAAAATTAAGTGTGTGCGGGATTTTTCCAAAACGGCAATTTATTTCCTGTACCGGCGATATATTAGCCTGCTGCCATGACCTAAAAGGGGATACTGTTATCCAGAACTCACACCCTTTCTAGCTAAAGGCAAAATAAAAAGTCCAAATAGA
>CAZGAI010000554.1:0-2669 GCA_964523175.1 uncultured Victivallales bacterium
ATCATCGAGAGAAAAACCATCATTTAGAAGATCATAGAACCATACATTATCCGTTTTGCCTGCTTTTTTGAAAAATAGAATAGCAGTAGAAACTCCTGCATAAGGCTTAAAAACACCTGAAGGCAGTGAAACAACCGCTTCAAGCTGATTATTATCAACAATCATTCTTCTAACAGTCTGATGAGCATTACTGGCCCCGAACAAAACACCATCCGGAACAATCACAGCACAGCGTCCACCTATAACCAACATTCTTTCCATAAGTACCAAAAATAGAAGTTCAGTTTTCTTTGTTTTTACAATGGACTTTAGGGAGCTGTCAACGCTTGAAATATCAACACTACCGGTAAATGGCGGATTAGCCAATATTACATCAAAACAGTTTTTGGATTGTTTAGGATAGTGTTCAGAAAAAGAATTATTCAAAGTATCCTGATTCTCAATATGAGGATTTTCTATACCGTGGAGAAGTAAATTCATTGCAGCGATTCTAAGCATTGTTGCATCAAAGTCAAATCCTGTAAACATCCCGTTGAAAATATGATCATGATAATCTACAAGTAAATCACCAGGATATATTTTATATTTTTCACCCTCAGAATCAGTTTCTTCGTAAATATGTTCAGAAGAAGAGTATTTTACTTTTAAATACTCCATAACACCAACTAAAAACCCGGCAGTTCCACAGGCGGGATCACATACAAAATCATTAGGTTTGATATCTGCAAGCTCAACCATCATTCTTATAATATGCCTGGGTGTTCTAAACTGTCCTGCTACCCCTGCCGTAGTAAGTTTTGATAGTAAGTATTCATACAAATCACCTTTTGTGTCATTCTGTTCCAGTGGAAGTTTATCAACGGCTTCAACTGCACCAATAAGGAGCGAGCCATTTTGAATCATGAACTGTGCATTTTTCAAGAATTTACCAAGTGATTTTTGACCTACAACATCACTTTTAAGAAATGGAAATACTTCATCTCTTATGATTTTAATAAGTTCATCGCCTTTAGATATATTTACAAGATTTTTCCATTTGAGATGATGTTTTTCCTCCGTAAAAACGGAAATGAAATCTGTTTGCATTCTTCTTGACTTTTTTTCATTGCGCTCATCAGACATGCTGATCATTTTGATAAATATCAAGTATGATATTTGTTCAATAACAGTTAACGGATTAGTGATTCCTCCAGTCCAGAATCTTTCCCATAACATATTAATTTTAGATTTTAATTCGCCTGTTATCATTATTAATTTTCTCCTAACAGAAACGAGCTCTGTTTTGTTTCTATATTTTTATACGAGTATTCCATCATTAATTTTGTTTACAATCTTAACAATATCATCTACACATTCTTCATTTTGAAAAACTCCATCAATTCCATCAACATGAATAGAGTTAAAAGGGGCTTCATAAAGTTTTTCCAACTCAATTGAACCATACTTAGAGATGTAGCTTTTAAGCATATCCAGAAATTTTATTTGGAATGAAGATACATCAGGGTGTTTTTGTATGAAAGAATCAAAACATTGATTAATAGCGTCATAATCCATTCCGATTATCTGCCTAATAATCAGTTCAATACGATTATTTTTTGTCGGAAAATTATCAAGCAAATCATCTATAGAAAAATCAGGAGAAGCATATTTTACACGGCTAATAAAGTCATCAAGCTCATCATTAGTTATTTTTTTGCCTGCTTTTATTTTTTGCAAGACAGGTGATTTATCAAAAACACTGTCAAAAAGTTCTTTTAATTTCATTTTATACTCAATTAAATCCAAACCTTTTAAATTAACCTTGTGTTCAGATATTTTAAAATCACCATCTTTGATATCAAAAGTCTGACAAATCTTATCTTCTCCACCACTGGTAGTCATGTACTTCATAATACCACGGATTTCAATTCTTGTATTTTCCAAAGAATTGAAGTTTAAATTTTCTTTTTCCCAATACTCGTTTTTTTGTACTGTTTTTATAGTTTCAATCCTGGCTGTGACCTGGCTGAGGTTTATCGGAAGGCTGGCAACTTGATTAATTAGTTGCAATTTTAAATCAAGGTACTCATTATTGCCACCTACAACAGAGTTTTGAATTTTTAGAATTAAAATATCAAACCTATAAGCAGCTTCTTCTCCATTCAAATTTTTCCACTGCATCAAAGGAGCTATATCATTACGCAATGCAAATATAACAGGAGCTGTGAATTTCAAAAGAATATCTTTATTCTGATAAGTCTGTTTTTCTTTCCATTTTTCCTTAACGGCTATAGTCTTTTCAGGTAAAGAAGAAATATCTCCAGCTATCATGTCAATAGCTGTTTTAAAAACTTCAGGTTCTTGTCTGAGCAAAGCAGATTCTGCCAAATTTATTCTTTGATCAAAAACTTTCTGCATTAATGACTTTACTTTTGCAGGTTCATACTCTTGTTCATGTTGGTCAAAGTACTCAAAATTACCCCAATGGTCAAATATCTGAAAATATTCTTTATCTTTTCCATGGCCAAGTAAATCTTTACATAGCCTTGTTCCACGACCTATCATTTGCCAAAATTTTACATAAGATTTTATTGGTTTAGCAAAAACCAGATTTACAACTGCTGGAACATCTATCCCTGTATCCATCATATCAACAGATATAGCTATTGTTAAATCTTTTTTACCTTCAT
>CAZGAI010000555.1:0-2666 GCA_964523175.1 uncultured Victivallales bacterium
ATGAAGGTTCTGAAGAGCTAAATAACTGAACTCAATTTCATGCGGTTGCCCTGGGAGGCATGTTAACTTACAGTTCATATCTATCAAAAAAAACAGATATACCTAAAGCCTCTTTATGGACTGTTCTTTTTAATACCACCGCTTCTATTCTAGCCACACTTGTAATAATACCGGCAATTTTTTCCTTTGCCATGAACATAAATCCCGGCCCGCCCCTTTTGTTTATTACTATACCAAAAATATGTACTCAAATTCCTTACGGCATTATCTTTGGAGGCCTGTTTTTTTTCTGTGCATTGCTCGCAGCCCTAAGCTCCGCTATAAACTTACTGGAAGTCTCTACAGAAACGGTCATTTCTATATTTAAAATATCCGGAAAAACTTCTGTAATCATTAATATATTTACAATGCTGATAATAAGTATTCCACTTTCCCTTAACATGGACTATTTTGAGAACTGGACAGACATTGTCTCAATTTATTTATACCCACTTAATTCCATTAATTATTCAGGTTGCATTTTTCTGGGTATATGGAGCTAAAAATGCTATAACGGATATTAATGCCGGCTCAAAACATCCTATATCAATAGTTGACACATATATACTTAAATACATATTCCCGGGTATTTGTTTTCTTTTTATTATTTTAAGTATTGTTTACAATGGAATTGGATAACCTTAAAATTGAAGTAAAACTTATTTTATTATTTTCTTTAATTGAAAATTATGATATTGTTGTCTATCAGTAGGTTAAAAAGAAGATTCTCATACCATGAAAAAAAAAGTCAAACAGCACATATTCCCAATTGATAAATTCATTCGTTTCAGCTATAATTGTATGTGTAGTTATAGTTGGTTAATATTAAAAAAGTCTTAATTATGAATTTCCCGAAAAATAAAAAATCATTTCTTAGTATATTTTTTACAGCATTACTGCTATTTGTTTCAGGCGACATTAGTGCTGAACTGCAACCTAAGGATAATTTTGGCATTATCTCTAGAATTATCGCGGCAGTTCTTACAAGTGAACACTATCTGAATAAAACAAATGAAGAAGAGATATCTCAACAGTTTTTTAACGAATATTTGGAAACATTGGATCCAAACCATCTATATTTTACTCAGGAAGATATTGAGTATTTTAATCAGAAGGCCAAACCGTCACTATACAGTAAGCTCAAACAGGGAAACACTGAATTTGCGTTTATCGTATATAACACTCACGTAAAAAGAGTAAGAGAACGTGAAATTTTTGCTAAATCTCTTGCAGAAAAAGGATTTGATTTCTCTAAAAATGAGGATTTTAAGTTTGATAGAACTGAAGCCAAATGGGCTAAATCTGCAAAAGAACTGGATGAGATATGGAGAAGAAAAATTAAAAACGATATTCTTACATTTCGCCTGATGAACAAAATTGCAGAAACTGCTGAAAAAGAAAAAGGCAGCAAAAAAGCCAAACCGTATCTACCAAAATCACCTTCAGAACGGGCTATTAAAAGACTTAAGACTTATCGACTTTATCTAGAAGACAACGAACCTATTAACGTTTTAGAAATCTATCTTTCCACACTTGCACACATATATGACCCACATTCATCATATATGTCACCACAGACAGAAGAAAACTTCAATATTCAGATGCAGCTGTCTTTTGTTGGAATAGGCGCGCTTCTTAGCTCAGAGGATGGATATACTAAAGTAGAAAAAATTATCCCCGGAGGCCCTGCTGCCAAAGATAATCAGCTTAAAGCAACAGATAGAATTATTGCAGTAGGTGAAGACGACCTGCCGCCAGTAGATATTATGGACATGCCGCTGACTAAAGTGGTAAAGAAGATTAGAGGAAAAAAAGGGACAAAAGTACACCTTACTATACTTGAAGGCGCACAGGGCGCACAGGCTATTCCAAAAGAAATAGCCATAACCCGAGGTGTTGTCAAGCTCAAAGATTCCGAAGCTTCTTCTGAGATAAAGACCATAACAACTCCTAATGGTGAAACACAACGCATAGGAGTAATTACACTCCCTTCATTCTACTATGACTTCCAAAGTGCAATCAAAGGAAAAAAAGACTTTAAAAGTTCCACCAGGGATGTAAAAAAGATCCTTAAAAAACTTAACCAGGAGGGTGTTGACGGAATCCTTCTTGATTTGAGAATTAACGGTGGCGGCAGTTTAAAAGAAGCTATTGACATAACCGGGTTATTTATAGAAGACGGACCAATCGTTCAAACTCAAAATCAAAGAAAAAAAGTTTTTGTTGAAAATGATCCTGATTCAGGCATCGACTACGACGGCCCCCTATTAGTTCTCGTCAGTAATCTTAGCGCATCTGCCGCAGAAATTCTTGCCGGCGCAATACAGGATTACGGAAGAGGAATTATTGTCGGTGATAAAAAAACACATGGTAAAGGCACAGTACAAACAGTTTTAGATTTGGGAGAAATATTATCCCGCTTTAAACTTGGCTTCAACCCTGGAGCAATAAAACTTACGAATGCTAAATTTTATAGAATAACCGGCAGTTCTACACAAAATAAAGGTATAATACCTGATATTACTTTTGATTCATTTATGGACCATATGGACATTGGTGAAGATAAGTTAAAACACTCTCTTAAATGGGATACAATTAACCCTACCCAATACTCAAAAATTTATGAT
>CAZGAI010000556.1:0-2664 GCA_964523175.1 uncultured Victivallales bacterium
ATATTATCTATAATTAGTAATACTCCATGTTTTAATTATATTAGTTCTAAAACCTGTTTTTTAAACTCTCTATAAGAATTAGTTTTGATATTAATTATTTTATTTTTAAGGTCAGAAATTTTATTATTTTCTGTAGAACTATTAGTACCTGATAAAGGAATAGAAATATGTTTAGATTTTAGTTCTTTTTTCTTATCTTCAATATTCTGCTGTATATACGTTGTAGTGACTTTAGAACTTGAGTATCCCAAGCGGCTTTAACCCAAATAATGTATTTGATTTTTACAAAAGCGTTAAATTGTTTATATAGAATAGTACTATTGGGGTCATGTCTCGTATTTGATATTTGCCTTTATTTTTTTACATACATGTAATACTTTTGTGTAGTTATTGAAATTCGAGTGGAAGGATATTTTTATAAAAGAACAATAATTTTAATATTCCTACTTATGCCATTTCTTGCAATGGCAAATATTTCCAATGTTGATTTGTCAGTAGGAACTTCAAGTAGTAAAAAGAATTTTCGTGTATATGACAGAAATAACAGACATACTCAGACTATTTCAGATGTCAACGGAACAAAGAAATTCTACGACAAGAACCAAAGAGTAAAAACCTTACAAATGAGAGCTCAGGAAATCAGAAATTTTCTAATAGCAAGAAACTCCAATGTTGGAAACAAAAGTGGTAATAGATACTAAAACTATCAAAACAGCACTAGCAGTTAATAATTGCATTAAATTTATGAATAATTTAAATTTATAAAATGATGCATTATTTTATGGTTACAGTTTGGTTATAATTGCAAGGGTCTTAAAAACCAAGTAAAACCTAGAATTTCGTGGCAAAACTAGGCAAAAAAAATGGTGGGCGTAACAGAACTATCACAACTTTTTTTAGCAAAAACTCTTCCTGATCCGGGTTTTAATTCCAGAAATGTTTATTTGCAAAAGCATGACCAGAACCTGATTTTAAATATTGTTCAAAGTTGTTTGCATGTTTAGAATCTTCAAAAGCAATATAGAGTTTAACTTTCCATGGACGATACTTAGAAGTATGATGACATTTACCTGCATTATGTTCTTCCAGACGCTGTTTTAAATTAGAAGTATAGCCTATATATTTTTCTTTCGGAAATGTTTTACTCTGAAGAATATATGTATAATACATTTGTGATGGCTTGCCATCCATAGCTTCAATTGGTTGGTTTAACGGTAGTTTAGCCCTCCGTCGCTAAAGCTATGGAGGACATCCTTCTTTTCTTCACCTCATTTGAAGCGAAGGATGGTGGGCGTAACAGAACTCGAATCTGTGACCTCTACGATGTCAACGTAGCGCTCTAACCAACTGAGCTATACGCCCTCTAGGGTAATAAAGAACTAAATCTATTACCTAAATTAAAAAAGGCAAATAGAAATAACTAATTTCTTATAAAACTTCTAAAAGAATCTTAATTCTTATTTCCTCAGAAAGAGATATTGGATTATTTTTGTTACCACCTTTAGATGCGATTGAAGGTATGAGTTCTTTTGTCAGGCCGTATTTACTGAGAGCGGATAAAGATAATTTATCTCCCCATGAATAAAGTGTTTTTATAAGGTTATCCAGAAGTATATCATTGTCTTTTTCTTTTGGCAGCAGTATTTTGGCTATTTCAGTGAATTTGTTCAGGTGATTATGTGAAGTCGGATTATTATCTTTGCGAAGTTCCATTATTGTAGTACTACACCATGGAGGCAGTAGTTTTCCGCATATGACACCGTGCGGTGCCGGTATAGCTGCTCCTAAGGGTGATGCAAGGCCGTGAACGGTGCCTAGTCCTGCATGTGCCAGTGTTATTCCGGATAAAAATGCTGCATAACTCATTTCTGCTCTTAGTGTGATGTCTTCTCCTTTTTCTGTTGAAACTGGAATAAGAGCTTTGAATATCCTTTTAATACCGTTCAAAGCCAGAGTATCGGTCAAAGGAGTGGATTTAGTGGAAACATAACTTTCGATGAGTTGTGAGAGAGCATCCATACCGCCGGCCGCGGTAACACCTGGTGGGCATGAAAGTGTAAGTTCGGGGTCAAGTATTGCCATGTCAGGGATATAGTTATCATGACGTAGTGATTTTTTAAAACCATTTTTCCCAATTTCAGATATTACAGCATTTTTAGTTGCTTCACTGCCGGTACCTGATGTTGTAGGTGCAGCGATAAAGGGCAGGGTAGTTCCTGAGGGAGTTTTAGTGCCTACACCTTCCAGAAACTCTTTCACCGACACTGATTCAGTCAGCATTGCAGCTATTGCTTTTCCTGCATCAACTACACTACCGCCTCCAACAGCACAGACAAAACAAATATTTTCAGCTCTATATTTTCTTACAATTGAATCTATTATTGCAGGGGAGGGTTCTGAGTTAACAGCAGCAGTAAATGTTTTAATGTTATGTTCTTTGAGGTTACACAAAAGCTTACCTAGAACACCGCTATTTTTCAGAGAGTTTTTCCCTGTTATGATAAGCAAGTTATTTCCATAGTTTTTTGCCAAATCCGGAAGTAAATTTATTTTACCGGCACCAAACTCAAATTTTGGTATTCCTGAAAACGAAAAAGAAGTATTCATAATTAAGGTTTAAGGTTTAAGGTTTAAGGTTTAAGGTTTAAGGTTTAAGGTTTAAGG
>CAZGAI010000557.1:0-2662 GCA_964523175.1 uncultured Victivallales bacterium
ATTCCCACGCTGATTCATCCTTCAGCAGATGTAGGTCTTAATGCTGAAATCAGCGAGGGAACTATCATTTTTCATAATGTTTTTATGGGACCGGAAGTGGTAATAGGTCCTTATTGTGTAATAGAAGCAGGTGTATTTATCGGACATAATGTAAAGATTTGCGAGGGAGTTCTCCTCTCAGCGAGGGCAGTTGTCGGTAATTTAGCTTCGATAGGATCTTGTTCTACCTTTAAAATTGCCGCAGGTTGTAATAATAAAATTAAAATTGGACGAAATTGTATTATTAGTGAATTTAAGACACTTTTTGATAATCTTGATAATGAGAATATGATCTGATATTTCAAGATAAGAGAACCTTCTTACTTAATAAATCCTAGAGGTAAATTATATGCTAAATAAAAACGAAAAATTTATTCCAATATCTAACATCGTTTTGTCTCATAATGAAGAAAAATATGTCTCTGATGCCGTTCGTTCGTCCTGGATATCTTCTTTGGGTAAATATGTGAATCAGTTTGAGAGTGAATTTGCATCATTTTTAGGATCTAAACATGGAGTAAGTGTTTCTAATGGCACTGTTGCACTACACTTGGCGTTAAAAGCATTGAGTATAGGTCCTGGAGACGAGGTTATTGTACCTTCATTGACATTTGCAGCAACCATAAATGCTGTATTGCATGCAGGAGCCACTCCTGTTTTAGTAGATTCTATGCCAGATCACTGGAATATTGATGCGATAGAAATAGAAAAAGCTGTGTCTTCTGTTACTAAGGCAATAATTCCTGTACATCTATATGGTCACTCATGTGATATGAATGCAATTATGAAAATAGCTAAGAAATATAAATTGTACGTAATTGAAGATGCAGCTGAAGCGCATGGAGCAGAATGTTTCAATAGAAAAGTTGGGGGAATCGGACACATAGGTTGCTTCAGCTTTTATGGTAATAAAATCATTACTACAGGCGAAGGTGGTATGTGTGTTACTAATGATAAAGTTCTTAATGATAGAATGAGAAAACTTCGTGACCATGGTATGAGTAAAACAAAGAGATATTGGCATGAAGAAGTAGGATTTAATTATCGCCTCACAAATTTAAATGCAGCTATCGGAGTAGCTCAATTGGAACAAATTGATAATAGCCTAAATAAACGAAATGAATTAGCTCAAATGTATGAACAAGGTATTGAAAATATTCCGGGTCTAAAGATGTATTCTAAATGTCCTTTTGGTAAAAAAGTCAATTGGATGAATCCTGTTTTTATTGATAAAGATAATAGTGATAATAGAGATTTAATAATTTCAAACCTAAAAGAGTACAATATTGATTCACGACCAACATTCTACCCGGCACATATAATGCCACCGTATTCAAAGCTAAAAAAGGTCGGTGAATTGAAAAATGCTTCTGATTTTGGACTTTCCGGCATATGTCTTCCTCTATATGCTTCATTAACCGAAGACGATGTGAAATATATAATCCAAGTTTTAGAAATAATACAAACAAAAGTGAATGAATAATTAAAATTTATAAATATATTCAGGGTTAATTAAATTTTGATATTGGATGAATAATGATGAGATTAAAATGTATAGCAAAAAGCATATTGAGTTTATTAACTGCAAGAAGAAAAATAAATTTTTATTTTTCAAGCCTAAGTTATTTTGATTCATTACTGGCTCTTGCGTATAGTTTTGGTATTTTGCTTCATTTAAATATTAAAGTCGGAAGAAATGGGAAAAAAAAGTTTATTGAATGCGTAAAAGGTAAATTTGGTGATAGAAAAATATTTCTTTATGGTAGTGCGCGTTCTGCTCTATATAATCATCTTAAATGCCTTGATTTTGAAGCTGATTTAGAAGTTATAGTAACAGGATTTACCTGTGAAGTTGTCCCAAATGCAATTATAAACTCTGGATTAAAACCTGTTTATGCTGATATTGATCCTAATACATTTTGCATGTGTCCGAAATCATTAGTTGAATGTATCACAAGTAAATCACGTGTACTTATCATACAACATACGTTTGGTATTTCTGCTGAAATAAGCACTTTGTTAAATATTGCAGATAGACATAATTTATATGTTATTGAAGACTGCGCTGTATCACTTGGATCATATTATAAAGGAAAACTAACGGGTACTTTTGGAGATGCTGCAATATTTTCATTTGAGCTAAGTAAGACAATTACTGCCTGCAGAGGAGGAATGTTATTCGTAAACAGCAATAAAAATGGAGGAATAGAGAAACAATCAACTTCATATTCAAAGGTGCCTGAGCAAAACTTAAAATATTCTTCAAATATACTGTTTCAATTAGGTTTATCAGGGATACTTTATCGACCAGTAATATATAATATTGGACAATATATAATTGCTGTAATATTTAAAATAGGAATATTCAAGAAAAGCACTGCTGAACATGAAAAGCAAGGAATAATTTCAAATAATTATTTGCTAAAGTTATCAAATCAGCAAGCAGTTATATTAAGACACCAATTTAAAAATCTTGATAATATTAAAGCTCATAGTAATAATATTTCAGAGTATTATTTTGAACATTTGAGTAAAATCTCAGATTTAAATATTTTTTTGTACTCTGAGAACAAGTTGAATCTTACTAGATATCCCATTTTATCAAAAAACAGAGATGATTTGA
>CAZGAI010000558.1:0-2661 GCA_964523175.1 uncultured Victivallales bacterium
ATATAATCATTTACATCATATTTATGCGAAGTAAGTACCAAACAAATCGAACCCGAAGAAAATCCTTTTTCTGCAGCCCAAATACCTGGGGGAATATGTAATCCAAAATATGGTCGGTTTAAAGAAACAGTTCTTTTATTTATTCCATCATTAAGTTCAATTTCAAAACTGCCACTTGCAGCAATCAAAAACTGATGGCACTCTTTATGTGCATGCGCCCCTCTGTCTTCCCCTCCAGGTATATCATAAATATAAAAAATCCTTCTAATTTTAAAAGGAATATTTATGAAGCTTGTTATAGGAGTAATGTTTCCAGAGCGACTATTTATTCGTTGTAATTCAATAACACTACAGTTGTATACACTTTTATTCATGAACCTTTATATCCTAAAAAATACTTATAATCTCTTATATAGTCACTTTCATCATATTCAGTTGAACTTACAATTAAAGCTAAAGAATTTGTAGAAAAGTTTTCCATATGTCTCCATGTTCCAGGTTTGATTAGTAAACCATAATAAGAGCGGTTTAATGAAAAACTTTCTCTTTTAGATCCATCATCTATAACAACATCAAAGCTCCCGGATAAAGCAATAATAAATTCACTTTGTTTTTTAAAAGCATGACCTCCTCGAATTTCTCCACCTGGAACGTCGTAGATTAAATAGACCCTTTTTATTTTAAATGGTATCTGATTCTCTTCTTCAAGAAAAGAGAGATTTCCACGCAGGTCCAATATTTTAGGAAGTTTTATCAACAATGTATCATTCATTTAGTTCCAACTTTGTATATAACTATTATTTATATAAATTGTTTCAGCCCTTGCTTTGCAAATTACTCCTTTAATTATGATGGCATAATGATGTGTTATATTCAGCATTTTTTCAATAAAAGGTGAAGTAATTTTAAAGGCCTCATAACAAAAGAACCTATTCTATATGCTATTGAATTTTCAATTAACATTTTTTGTCTTTCCAAGTCTTTTACTCTCAGGCTAAGTGTCAATGGATCTCCAAGCTGTTGCATAAAAAACTTTGGATGATTAAAAGCTAATGTTTGTTTTAATTCAGCTACATCCTCCATTGATAGCTTACTAGCCATGGAATTATCTCTCTGTCTGTAATAAAACAAAAACTTTTCTATCCTATAGACTTGTCCACCACGCTTAATAAGTGACATCCAGAAATCCCAATCTTCAAACCCCTTCACCATATTAGAATTATAACCACCAGCAATCTTCCAGTCTTTTTTGTAAAATAAAGCAGTACAAGGAATTAAGTTTCTATACATAAATTCCTGTAAATTAAATTTAGTCGTCCATAACCCCCGCCTTATTCCAAAAAGTCTTGTATCTGAATAAACAATTTTGATATTTTTATTTAATTCGATTGCTTTAATCGCCTCAGACAGGAAATCTTTATGAATTAAATCATCTGCATCAAGAGGCAATATATATTTCCCATTCGCAGTGCGTACCCCAGCATTTCTAGCCTCAGCAAGCCCCATATTTTCTTGAAATACATAGCTAAAACGATTATCATTTTTAGTCCATTCCAAGGCAATTTCGCTAGTGTTATCCGTTGAACCATCATCAACAATTATACATTCCCAAGCTCTAAATGTCTGTTTTAATACACTTTTTAGCGTAACAGATAAATAATGGGACTGATTATAGCACGGTACTATTACAGAAATTTGTATTTGATGTGTGATTGAATTCATTAAATATTAATTTCTTTTATTTATGTATAAAATAAGCATTTGAATTATAATCATATTTTTTATATTCGCTATTTAAAGGATATCCAGTCTTAAGCCATTTATTACTAGTCCATTTATCATTTTTAATATTTGTTTTGGAAGTTTCTTCTGATTCAAAATAGAGTTTTACAGGAAAGTATTTGTGAAGGACTAAATTAATAAGGGTCATATCTTTATGCGTATTACTTCGGGTACAAAAAATGAGTTTAATCATTTTCAGAATACAAAAGACTAATACTTTTCTATTTCCGCCTAAAATCCCTGGATTATAGACAGGATGATAATAATATGTCTTTGGAATTTTTAGACCAGAGTCATGTTTAAAGGTATCTAGTTCTTCTTTCATCCAAGGAGAAAGTCGAATTTTATTTGCATCATCTCTTCCAGCATAAAGAATAGAATCATCAAGATTTAAATTAAAAGGATTATGCTTGATATATACATCCTGGATATCAGAACAAAATATTTTTTTTATATTAGTTTTTTTTAAAAAAATATACAACATTATCCATCGTTCTTCAAAAATCGAGAAATTACCTAACGTACATTTTCTAAACCTAATAAATTTAGTTTGATATTTTTTTATAAAATTTTCATCTAATCCATCATGAAAGATTACACCATCAATGCAAAGTCTATTTATACTATTATACCAAGGAGCCATATAATTTATATCAGCCTTATTTCTTACAACTCCATGAATCTGAGGATCACTTTTATGAATAAAATAGCATGTAGTAATGACATTTTCCATTTTTTGGTCTTCATCAAAAATTTCAACGCTACGAATACTATTTGCATTCACAGTTAAGACTTTAGAATCAAAATTCTCATCAAAAAACAATAGGCCTCTTGTAACTAAATGTCTAAATCTAAAAACAAATATATTATGAAAAAAAA
>CAZGAI010000559.1:0-2653 GCA_964523175.1 uncultured Victivallales bacterium
ATCTTCTCAATCGCATCTATTTCAGCTTGTGAGTATATAAAGGCTTCAGTGAAAGCGTTAACAATTGAGAACATTTTGTATATTATCAACAATATAGATGATTTTAAGTATAAATGGCATAAAAATCAAGTGTTAGACCTACTGTAAAATGAAAAAAATCGATTTATAATTAATAATATGAAAAATAACTGTTGAATAAGTATTTCAAACACCTTTTAATAAAGATAATACCCTATAATATAAAATAAAAGATTTACTTAACTTTCGGAGATAACCATGATAAAAAAACTATTTTTGTGTTTCCTGCCAATTCTTCTGCTTTCCGGGTGTATGAATATTTTTACAGGTGACCCGTCGTATTCTATCGTAAAATTAAATAATACAGATGATGAGACTTATAATTTTATGTGCGGCAAACAGCACTTTCTTACTCTTGTAGATGAGAAAGGAACTTTAAACTTTAGGCCTCACCCTGGCTTTGACCCAAATGGATGGGGGTCTTCATGGTATTTTCAGCCATTTCTGCAGGGGGCTGTTTTGACACACACAGTGAACGACTCAATTAAGACCAATAGAGACGGCATCACTGTTTTAGCTTCAGGGAAAGTGTCGATGAGTAAAAATTCCTCATATGGAAAGTGGAATATTAAAATAAAATTTACGTATAGCCAAAAAGATAAAGAAATTACTGGTAAGGGAAAATATTCTATACAACTCTCAGGAAAGCTGAATAAAGAAACAGGGAATTTAAATCTGTATAAAATAGCAAGTAATTTTCTGGTTGATGTTCCGATGTTTACCGGAAAAATAGGTGACACCGGTGATATGACTGAGGCGATTGTAGAAAGTAGTGATTTTAAATTCACTTGGAACCCTAAAGCACAACCGTCTTATTTTAATACAGCTAAATCCTCAAACAAGCTTCTAATTAACGTCACAGGAGACTATAATAATGTAAATACTGCAGCACAGGGGTTTACAGCTATAGCACCTGCCTACAAACCCAGCCTTGAAGTTTATTTGGAAGCTAAAAATCCATCAGTTAAAATGATATTTGGCGGCATTTTTAACCTCGATCAAAAACAAATATTTTCTTTTGATAATATAGGTATTACTCCCATAATCTCAAGCAGTTCTCAAAATTCAAAATTTGACTTTAATGTAGAGTTTAAATCAAAAGCTTTGCCCGAAGACGGAAGTTGATATTTGAGGTACACTGATTTTTTAGACCAAGAGATTTCTGAAAGCCAATAAGTTCTACAACCATACGAACCAGTGACTCTGCTGCATGAGTATTGAGCTGATCGCATATAAATATCTCTGCACCTGTCTTTGGGAAATCCCGGGTGCAATTTGCTGTTTATTTATTTCATCGCACAATTCTCGTGCAGTCCAGTTTGAAATGGGCCGGCTAAAGTCCGAAGGCGGCTGCAAAGTTATTTTTGCTGCATGGTTAAAGTAGTCGCTGTTGTTATGATAATGCAAAATTATCATAATACGGCGGAATTCAGATGTTGTGATTGAATGAGCACTCATCATTCGAGAAGCAGTGTCTCATGAAAGTCTACGTTAAGATGTGAAGTGTAGAAACAAACTTATACACTTTATCTGTCTCAGGATCTTTATATGTAACAACTGTAAATGTCTCATTTCTTTTACTGTAGAGTTCATAACTGACCACTCCGGCATTGACTGGATCATTTTTATCAAAGTCCAGTGTTTTTATAAAATTAATAACTGCATTTTCCTTTAAAAGTGAAATAATATAAACATCATTCTTTTTCTGTTTATCCCACCATGGATAATCAACTGCGGCACGATCATAGATATAAAGTTTTTTACGACCTGTTGGTTTCTTGGAGTACTCATTTTCAACCCAGCTTCTAAAGCATGGAATTTCATGCGATCTTTTCGTGCCGTTTGTAACTTTACAAATAGGATTAAGAAATCCGTTACGTAAATTCATTGAATATATAAAACCTGCAGCAAAGACCTTGCCTTTTGTATTTTTAGGAGTATGACATGCATGTGTAATAAAATGTCCGTCTGCTGCTTCTATATCATAATCAGCAAGCTCTGAAAAATGCTTTAGATAGTCAATTTCTGATTCATCTGCAAGACTGCATACAATTTTATAGCTTTCTGAAGCGACAGCTTTAAGCATCTCTCTACGTCTTACTGAGTGAAGAGCAGTAAAGTAGGTCGAGTGAGGGAATTTAGATTTGGATTGTTCCTGAATATTCTGAATAAAATGACGACCACTGTCAACAGGCGTGATACATCTTAACAATCCCTTGCTCATAAATTCTACGTCAGGAAAATCGGGACATTTTCGCTCCCATGTAGTATACTTGACTGCTGCTAATGCATTGTACATACTTTCTGTACAGTGTTGTTCAATATATTCCTGCATGCTTATATCCTGATCCATTTTATAGTACTCCGTGTAAGTTATTGATTATCAACCGCTTATATCTTGTGATATTTTTTCACGCAAGCGCATAATTGTCAAGTACTTATAAAATATAATATCAGTTTTTTGCCTTTATTTTATATTGTTTAAAAAGAGCTGTATTAAGTTATAATTTAGAAAAGTCTCATAGTTTGATGTATATTAAATATGATAATTTTATAGAAAATGTTTAATTTTGCT
>CAZGAI010000560.1:0-2644 GCA_964523175.1 uncultured Victivallales bacterium
CTTAAAAAATTTCTGTCTTTATTATCCAACGGACTATTCCAGTTCTCCATGTTGATTAAAAATTCTTCCGTCGTCTGTCGCGGTGCATGAATATAAAATCTATCTTCCAGGTAATTTCTAACGATATCTGTCAGATTTGATATACATTTCACTGCGTTAAGTTTGCCGGAACCAAAATTATCATTTAAGTTATGTAATTTTAATAATGCTAAAGCCCATGCTGTCAATGGCTTCGTTTTCTGCTCTTTTTTTCTTAAAATAAACCAATACAAAAGTATTAAAATAAGAATAACAGCAACGGCTGTTAACCAGTAAATATTACCGCTCTTAGTTTGTGCCTTAGGCTCCTGAGTCATCTTACCGGCTATTGACAGTTTATCTTTTACATTGGGGATTTCGGCAGATGTAAATGGTGGAATTGATAAAACAAGTTGATTCGATTTTTTGTCAATACCTGGAGAAAAATCAACTTTAATCTTACCTGTAGGTATTTTCCCTGTTAAATATGGCTGAATTTTATATATTGCATCCCAAACTATATATCCCCAACCTGTCTTTACTTTTATAAACTCAGCTTCACCAACCGCCTGCGCTCCCTTTCCGACTGATACTTCTGATTCAAGAGGCCTTTTATTCCAGGGACATTTTATTTGATATGTTAAAAGCTGTGTCTTTCCAAGCGTAACACTGCTTTTTGGAACAATTTCTGTAGCTACAAGCTCTGGAAGAACATTCTGTTTTTCTACACTGTTATATTTTAAATAAATAGAAACAGAAAAAATTGCTGCAGTTATAATTAATACAATAACTGATATCAGTGCTATTTTTATTATTTGTCTCATGTTCGTCGAACCAGTTTTTCTCTTTGCTTAAAAAATGTCATTAATGGTTTAATTAAATCTTCATCAGTGCGAATATCTATTAAATCAACTTTTGCTTTTTTACAGGTCTCTTTATTTTCCTGATGAAGTTTCATCGCTTTTTCTGAAAATTGGGCTGCAGCTTTTCTGCTTCCCGGAAAATATCCAAAGGTATTACTCTCTGAATCAACAATAGATAGCCCAGGTATTTTAGGAAACTCTAATTCTTTCGGGTCTAAAATTCTCACAGCGATAATATCGTGCCTTTTGTTTGCAACTGTTAGCAGCTTTTGAAAAGAACTGTTATCATCAATCAGATCACTTATTAAAAAAATAACTGCTTTCTTATTAAGGATTTTAACAATGTTTTCTAGAGCACCTGAGATATCTGTTCCTCTTCCTTCAGGCTTTCTGGCAAGCACTTCTCTAATTAGGCGCAACCCATGATGCCTACCGGATTTTGGCGGCAGATACAGCTCGGTAATATCCGTAAATAACAGTAATCCAACCTTGTCATGGTTTCTGATGGCACTAAAAGCAAGAAGAGAAGCAATTTCAGCAGCTATTTCATTTTTAGTTTTTTCTCCACTGCCGAAATGACCTGAAGCAGAGGCATCTACAAGCAGCATGACATTAAGCTCACGCTCCTCAACATATTTTTTTACATATGGATGCCCCATCCTTGCAGTAACATTCCAGTCAATGTCTTTTACATCATCTTCTGGAGTGTATTCACGCACTTCATCAAACTCAATACCGGCACCTTTAAATACACTGTGATACGCACCAGCCGTAATTTCATCGACCATCCGACGTGTACGAATTTCTATTTTTCTTACTCTAGCCAATAAATCTTTTGAAATCATATTCTAAAACCTATTTTTTCTTCCCTCTCACTGAGAACACGGGGGGAACACAGAGATTTTTCAAGCTACTGCTTAAATAAATTCTCTATGAGAGCATTTATTATTACGGAGTTAACAGTTCATCTAAAATCAATTTTATCATATCGTCTGAAGTCATATTCTCTGCTTCAGCTTCATAGCTGACAATCATTCTATGACGCATTATATCAGGAGCAATATTCTTAACATCCTGTGGAACAACATAAGCCCTTCCTTCCATAAAAGCTGCAGCTTTAGCACCGAGCACCATAGCAATTGGCGCTCTGGGGGAAACACCATACTCTATTAAGGAATCAAGTTCACTAAGGTTGGCATTTGACTGTCTTCCAGAAAGCTGGTCATGTTCTTTTGGACGTGTTGCAATAGCTATATCAAGAATATATTCAGATATTTTATCGTCCATATACACCTTGTCTGCCCATTTTCTTGCTTCTAAAATTCTCTCCAGACTTGTTACTGCCATAGCTTCCAGGTCAAGCTGAGTGTGGGCTATACGTTCAAGTATAAGCTTTTCTTCACTTCGTGCAGGATAGGATACGTTTACTTTAAACATAAAGCGGTCTACCTGTGCTTCAGGTAGAGAATATGTTCCCTCATGTTCAATTGGATTTTGTGTTGCCATTACTAAAAAAGGATAAGGGAGTTTTAAAGTTTTCCCACCGATAGTAACCTGCCCTTCCTGCATACATTCTAGAAGAGCACTTTGAACTTTAGCCGGGGCACGATTTATTTCATCTGCCAATGCAATATTGGCAAAAACAGGCCCTTTTTTAATGCTGAAAGTATGATCTTTGGGGTTATAGACATTTGTTCCTACTACGTCAGCTGGCAGCAAATCAGGTGTAAATTGTATTCTGGAAAATGTTCCATCAATTGCCT
>CAZGAI010000561.1:0-2644 GCA_964523175.1 uncultured Victivallales bacterium
TTTTTGATTAATCTAATGAAATTCAAGAACTCACAAGAACTCATTAGATATAATCTACTTTGGGTGACAATTCAGATAAAATATTTTAGAAAAATATCAAATCAAAAAGGAGTATTTATGGAGTTTGTAAAAAAAAGAACTTGTGCTTTAATTTTGTTGCTGGTTCTAGTTTCACTAACTAGCATGTTTGCCAAAGAAACCTTAATATTTGCTTCTACTCTTATTAGGCATGGAGACAGAACTCCTACACATCAAATTAAGAGTGATCCCCATAAATGGGAAATAGGCATTGGTGAGCTTACATCTCTAGGTATGAATCAGCATTTTAAATTAGGAACTAAACTTAGGAAACGATATGTTAATCAGCTAAAACTGCTACCGGTTAAATATGTTAATAATGAAATGTATGTAAGATGTACTGATTTTAATAGAACAATACAAAGTGCTGAGTCACTTCTAAGCGGATTGTATCCCCTCGGATTGGGGCCGGTATTAATGAATGGCAACCCAGCCTTACCTGCAGCAATGCAAGCTATTCCTATTAGAACTCTGCCAGTAGTTCAGGACGACCTACTTTTAGCTCATGATGCACATATTGATAAATTTAAAAAAATGTGTGCAAAATATGTCTATACAAGTAAAGACTGGATAAATAAACAGAATGAAATTAAAGGGAATTTTAAAAAATAGTCTGATATTTTCGGCACAAAAATAACAAGTATTGCCGACTTGATGTCTATTGGTGACAACCTGAATGTCAGAGTGAGAAATGGAATTGCTCTTCCTAAAGGTTTAAGTAAAAAGGATGCATCTAAGTTAATTAAACTTGCAGATTGGGCTCAGGGACATCAGTTTAAACCAAAAGTTATTGGTGACTACTTCGGTAGTAAATTTCTGGTTCAGTTAAGAAACGATATGCAGAAAGCGATTCAGAATAAACAGCAGTATAAGTATATTCTTTATTCAGGACATGACAGTTCAATTCTGCCTGTTATGAGTGCTTTAAATGTTCCGTTAGAGTTAAAACCCTCCCTATGCTTCAAATGTAAGTTTTGAACTGTATAGAGATGATGATAATTATTTTGTAAAAGTACTGTTTAACGGCAAGATTGTTGAGCTAATAACAGACACGCAACAGTGCAGCTTTGCAGACTTTTCCTCAATAGTCAAAAAATCAGAAGATGGAGCAAAGTAGGTAAATTTAGAATTTAGAATTTAGAATTTAGAATTTAGAATTTAGAAAAAAGTTGTGGACTTATTACTAAAGTTTTGGATCGTGATATATATAACATTATTTGAATATTCAAGATCCATCATGTAATTTATTGTTAATTTTCTAAATTCTAAATTAAGTTATTATTTACTAAACTTGCAAAATGTTCAAATGATCTGTCAAAAGTAGCTTCTCCTTCAGTTGTAAAACAGCATCCGGGCAGTTGTCGGCTTTTAAGGTGTTTAACTATACAGTCACAGCAAACTCCTTTGCTTGAGCAGGTGCTGTAGGAACAGTTGCACATTTCTAGATTTCTTTCGTATTTACATTCCATTTTGATATCCCCGCTAATAGTATAGAAGCTTACTTTTTAATCAATTGATAGACAGCAATGCTATATTTCAGTCTAAAACAAAAAAATTTAATTTTTATTTACTGTAAAATTGCTTTATCAGTAAACCGAAGCGATATGCCCAGGCTCTTTCATCATGAGTTCCAATTTTATCTTCCATATAAAAGAGATTTTCCTTTTCTTTATAGGATTCCTTCTCTTTAAGAAGCTTGATAACCTCTAATGATCTAGCACCCATGTCTCCCTCATGTACACCCCAGTCTATCCATAATCTAGGTTTTGTCTTTGATGAACCTAAAGCGGCAAAAATATTTTTTATATAATCCGTGTCTTCTATTGTTTGGTTAGTAACAAACAGGCCAGTTCCAAGGGTAAAGGAAGGTGAAAATACTCCTCCAATACCAAAGGCATCAGAGTGAGTGCATGATATATAAAATGTTGCCGTACCTCCAAATGATGAACCGATTATCATAGTATTGGCCGGGTTTGGATCGGTGCGATAATTTGCATCAATAAAAGGTTTGAGGTCTTTTGCCAGATACTTTGCATAATCTGGTAGTCCTCCTGCTATATCTGTCAGGCTGTCATCAAAATCGATATATTGTTTAATGCTTAAATATTCATCAACACGACTAATAGGGGAGACAGCTACTACAATTACTTTTTGAATACTATCTTCATTGTAGAATTTATTTAAAGTTATATCAACATTCCAGTACCATGGGCTTAAACCACCGGGCTCAAATGCTGTTTGGCCATCGTTCATATATATTACAGGATATTGGTCAGTACTGTTTTCGTAACCGGGGGGTAGAAAAACCTCAACTTTTCTTGGGCGTGAGTCTATATTAAAACTATCAAAAACGTGAAAAAGGCCATCTGTGGTCTCTCTGTGTAACACACCGGCCTCCTGTCCTCCAATACTTATAACTTCATTCATATTTATATGCCTTTGTATTTTTCACAAGTTAATTTTTATATAGTACATAATTATATCGGTTTATCTGATTTTTGCAACGGCCAAATTCAATCTGTAGTTGGTGTAAAAGCCATTGAATACCTGAATAGTAACAATCCTT
>CAZGAI010000562.1:0-2640 GCA_964523175.1 uncultured Victivallales bacterium
ATACATTAACCATTATAGAAAAAAACAAGTTTTTTCAAGCATTCTGAATAGTAACAAAAGATTTATTCTTTGAATATAAAAAGTATCAAGTTAAATACATGAATACTCTACAGCAAAGTATCGATATCAAACAGTATTTAGTTGAAAAATCTCTTTAACAGCTTACCATTTCTCCTTTGCAATAGTGCCATAAGATCAGAAGTAATCTCTGTTAAGACAAATATAACATGCTCCAAGAAGGCCAGCATCATTTTCCAACTCAGCTTTAATAATTTTGATATTGGTTTTCTTAAAAGAGGGTGTCAAAATCTTATTAAACCTAGAGTTTAATTCATCAAAAAAATAGTCTCCCTGAGCCGAAATACCTCCTCCTATAACAATCCTATCAAGATCAAGGATATAAGTAATATTGACAAGTCCAGAAATCAGAGAGTTAAAAAAATCATTATACACATTAACAGCTTTATTATCCTTATTTTTTACTTTTATCATTAGTTCAGGTCCATCAATTTTTTTTCCTGTAAGCATAGTATATCTATTAATAAGAGATCTGGTTGAAGCTGAGTTATTGTATACATATTCGTGTTTATCACCAGTCAGGTATTCTTTTGTTGTAATTAAGTCGCCAAACTCCCCTGCAGCACCATGAGATCCTTTATATAGCTTTCTATTTAATATGATTGAACCTCCTACTCCTGTTCCAAGGGTAAGACAGATAAAATTACTACTATCCACCCCAGCTCCTTTCCACATTTCACCTAATGCTGCACAGTTAGCATCATTTTCCACGAATGTCTCAATTCCAAATCTCCCTTTGATAATGTTCGAAAGTTCACATCCGGTATAGTTTGGCAGCAGATAATTCGCATAAGAGACAATACCATTTCTGCTGTCAACCTGACCGGCTGTACTGATACCTATATTATTTATTCCAAAATTAAGAGATATTTCATCAATAAGCCTGGTTATTTCAGCTGGAATTGTAATCTTGCAGTCAGTTTTAGGAGTTTGTACCTTAGATCTATATAGAATTTTACCTTCCTGATTTAGAACTCCATATTTGATAAATGTTCCACCAATGTCAAAAGATAAAATATTCATTATTTTTCATTTAATTTAAAGTTCTTAGTATTCAATAATTTTATTAGTATACATATAAATTATTCTTTTGAAAATGTTAGTTATTGACATAAGCGACTAAATGTGATAAAAATTTATTATATATCCCATCCATTTATTAATATAATCAGGATTTATAATATGAGTTTCAGAAAAAACATAAAAGAAATTTTACCTAGAGGTTTAATTGTATCCTGTCAGGCATTGGATAATGAGCCTCTGCACAGTTCGTTTATAATGTCTAAAATGGCTCTTGCTGCAAAAACTGGTGGTGCTATTGGTATCAGGGCCAATACAAAAGAAGATATTACAGCAATCAAAAAGGAAGTGTCTCTACCGGTAATTGGTATAGTAAAAAGAGATTTTACTGATTCAGCTATTTATATTACTCCTACTATGGATGAGATTGATGAATTGGTTGAATCCGGAACGGAAATAATCGCCCTTGATGCGACTGATAGGCTTAGACCTGGTGAAATGAAACTATCTGATTTTGTCAAAAAAATCAGAAATAAATATCCGCATGTTTATTTAATGGCCGATATATCGAACTATGACGAAGGTCTAAATGCCAACTGTTTGGGATTTGACCTGATAGCTACAACACTTGCAGGCTATACTCCATATACAGAAGGCAGAGCACTTCCAGATATAGAACTTTTAAAAAAACTAAAAGAAAACATCAAAGTTCCTATTATTGCAGAGGGAGGAATATCAACCCCTGAAATGGCGGCTTTAGCCTTGTCAAGCGGTGCCTACTCTATTGTTGTAGGCGGTGCAATCACTCGGCCACAGTTAATTACAAAAAGTTTTGTAGATGCTTTAACTTTTCATTTTCTTGAGAAACCTGTATAAGCATAAAAAGAATGGGCTGTATTAAAATAACTTATTGATACAGCCTTCATTTATTACGTGGTTATTTTATAAGCTTGAATTAAGAGATGTATATGCAGCTTTTATTAATTCTGCATCACGGTTTCCACTGAATTCCCAAATAAACCATCCTCCAAGGTCCTGTTCATTTATATATTTACATTTTCCTTCAACTGCCAGCAGACTGTCATAACTTATAAATTCATCATCTGCATTGATATAATAACTTGCCCTGGCCACATCATCCCAGTAATAGAAGCTAGGTTCAGTCGGTAGATTTATTTTATTGCTTTTGCCTACTATGCTGTCATAATCATATGCGGCAGGTTCCCAGGTTCCGCCACCCGGAGTACCGCCTTGCTGGAATAAATACTGTATAGCCGAGCCGCTTCTGCCGTATAATGGGCTTCCTATCATAATTTTTTCTCTGGGAACACCCTGAGCAATAAGATACTGAACTGATGCATTTACTGTACCCTGCTGAAATGTTGGATCATTAAAACTATCCGGATTAGAAGGATTATGATATATAGGGCTTTGATGACCAGCAGCATTACCCCATGCAACAGCTGCAATATCATAAGTCATGATATCTAACCCAAGTTTGTTAGTTTAGTCTCTGTTTTGAGGCTAAACTGATTTTTTTTA
>CAZGAI010000563.1:0-2633 GCA_964523175.1 uncultured Victivallales bacterium
CCAAAAGCTGCTTCCTGTTAGCTTTCTGCTCATAAAGCCGGAGTGATTTTGAAACTATTAAAGGTTCAATTATAGACAGTGATTTTGCAATTTTATTTGTGCCTAGATAGGCTCAAAATTATAAAACAATATCCGATTATCGAATATTGTTTTGTCTATAAAAAGCTCCGGTTCTTTATTCATAACCAACTTCAATTCTTTTATAAAACGTTTTGTAAGTGTCTTTTTATTCGAAGGCTTATTTATCTGATATTCATTTTTTAGATATTTTCGATTAAAAGGATCTTTTATTCCCAGATATACACCTACTTCTTTGCATGTATGAACCCCACCTCCATCTGCTATTAGGTGTATTCTGCCTGAATCGACGATTGAATTATCCAGATAATATTTTACTACGTAGGTTTTTTGAACGTAGGCAATGATTTCTTTTGTATCAGGATAGGTATTAATCTCCAGATGATTTATTAACTCTTCTGTTTGCTCTATTGTTAATTTACTGCTGGAACCACCGCTTTCATTCTTTAATTTTTTCTGTTTCAAATAGTCTGATATGTGAATAAATATGAATATTTTATACTAGAATCATCAAAACACAGATCCTCTTTTTAAACTATATCCCTGTGTTACTATCAGTTTTTATTACTTTAAGGGTAAACATATCCATTTTTCCCGGTAGTGGTGAGACAGCAAGATACCAAACCCCCTTCTCACTGTTCCAGTCAAAAACATTTTCTCCATCTTTTACCAGTTTAAAGTCCTCATCAAACAAACGTAATTTATACTTTCTGCCTGACTCAGTTATACTAAATATTATTTTTTCTCCATTAATTTTGGTATCATATTTATACCAGGCGACATCAGAAAATTCTAAATTATCGATTTCCATTGTATAGCCTGCTGCTATTTCAGCAATATACTTTATATCATGCCCGGAGTAAGAAGAAAAGGAAACTCTATCTTCATTACTCTCTTTAACAAATCTAATACTGCTATCACCACGATTATTAAGCCCCGGAACAAATGCAGTTATTTCATCATTATCGGGAACAACAAGTGTTTGAGTTCCATTTAGGTCAACCACTAAGTTTCCTCTTTTTTCTAAAATACTAATAGTATGTATATCTTCCCAGTTATCATCATTCCAGGAGATGTTATCAATTAGATAAACTTGGCCTAAACGTTTTCTCCATACATCATTGATTGCTGGAAGTTCCGTTTTTACACCAATTGTTTTTATAACAAAATTATCATACATATATTTATCTTCTTCAGAATTATTTGAACCATACTGGACCATTAAAAGTTTTCCATTAATTTCTTTAAAAATAATTTCTTCTATACTACCTTGAACAGAATATCTTTTACCATTATAAAGTAACTTTTCAGTAACAGCTTTTTCCTTTAATTTACATCTCTTCAATAACAAACTATTTTTCTTCTTACCTCTTATTATTTTATCAAACCCTGAAGAATAAACATATTTACCTACAAGTTTTTCAGGATTTGTGATAGAAGTCCAGTTTGGGTATTTAGGTTTAACGGGCTTTAGTTTGAATTTTTCTTGCAGAGCATTTTTTAAACATTCCCTCATTATTGGATATTTAAGCAAATGTGAACTATCACAGTTGGTCATAATAATTACGGCCATTTTTTTATCAGGTAAAAGCCCCATAATAGAATTAAAGTTTCCAGTACTTCCATCTTTTATCCATGTTCTTCCCGCATAAGACAAGGTAGAATCTTTTACACTATCAAACCCCAGGCCGGGAATAAAATAAGAATTAATATCCAGAGGAGAAACTTCTGCTTCTCCCATCTTAGCTACCGTTTTAGAGTTTAATATCCTTTTACCATCAGGAATTTTGCCTTCATTTAAAAGCATTATCAGAAACTTAGACATATCTTCTACATTTGTAAACAAACCACCTGTCGCACCTGATATTCCATTGAATTGTATTGGTGCAACTATTTTTCCATTAATATACCCTTTGGCCAAATTCTCTCTTAATATTCTAAAAGAGCTGGTTTTCATATTTAAAGGCAGAAGTAAATTACTGGTCATTATATCGTTAAATGTCATATTTTTTTCTTTATTCAGTTTCTTTATCAGTTCTCCCACAAGAATAAAGCCAGTATTACAGTAGATAGCAATTTCACCCGGAGCATAGCTTGGATAATCATCACTCAAATATGAGATAAGCCAATCAATATATAAGTTACTACCCCATTTATTCCAGGATTCAGCAACTTCCATATTATTATACAGGTCACCGGGTATACCCGAATGATGATTCAACAATCTGCGAACAGTCATTTCTTTAGACTGATTATTAAATCTTTCAAGCATAGTAAAATCTACAATATGATCATAGACAGGATCATCAAGAGCAATATTGCCCTTATCCAAATACTGAAGCAAAGCAACTGTTGATAAAGTCTTAGAGCCGGAACCCAACATATAGACCGTGTTTGTATCTGCCGATATTTTATTCTCTTTATCTGCCCATCCGAATCCTTCAGACCAGACGACTTTACTGTCATATACAAGAGCAATGCTAAGCCCAGTTATATCATTCTCTTTCATTGTCTTTTTTATATAATCAGAAGTTTTAGAAATAGTATCTTTAAAG
>CAZGAI010000564.1:0-2625 GCA_964523175.1 uncultured Victivallales bacterium
AAATGGAAAGAGAAAAAGCTAAATAACTGAACTCAATTTCATGCGGTTGCCCTGTAATATACGGTTGTTCACGATTGTCAACCTCTTGATTAGTGTGATATGCATATACGCATATCTAACACATCATAAAACATCGCACAATGCAAGTTACCATTGTGCGATGTTTAAAGAATTATTTATCATAGCGTCGTCATTATTATGAACTTAGTTATGTAATTAATCCTTTAATCATCTACTTATTTTGATCGTCAGGTTTTTCCCTGACCCAATATGTATTGCTTGGTCCATAAAGGCGTGATCATCCCATGTGTGGGTCCACAGCTAATAACTTATAATCTCTCACAATATAAGAGATTCAGTTGTTAAGAAGTGAGGCTTCAGCCTTCCGCTCATATTGGTTTAGCATACATTCTATCTATCGGACCTAGAATACAAATTAGGTCCTAAAAGAGAAGCAAACGATACGGGCCTGATATACAGATCGTAAAGAGCATCATAGAATTTATCTTTGTGAGCACTGAGGAGGGCCCTAGCGTTCGACTTTGGCGTTATACTGGACTCCATCTGCAGAATCGCAAGCATTAGTGAAAATGCAGTGAGGAAGTTAGACCCTGTGGAGGGGTGTATAAAGTCGTGGAATTTCATCAAGTGAGATCCGTATACATTAGCTCTTGCGAATGGCGTAGCAACAGGATCATCGGTAACGTTCCTAGGTAAAATGGAGTATCCTGCGAAGATGTCTTTTGTGTTTATGCCGTATGACATGAGTTGGTTAGGTTTCATTATGTCATCTAGTAGTGCGAGTTCACTAACAGTGTCATAGTATATTATTTTATTATTTGTTGGATTCGGATTTTTTTTATTCTTAGCATTTAATGCATCAGCTATCGGCTTCAAAGCTTTTTTCAGTGCGGTGTTAAATGTAGTCTGGTAATCAAACGCGGCATCTTTTCCACCATTAGTTTGAAAGTAATCAGTGCATGAAATATCTGGGACCCCGCATACGACTAGGCTTATGTTTGTACATTTGTTCAGAATAGCGGCAGCGACACTGCCTTGCATCTTGCCAGCCGCTTTAGCAACCTCGTCGCGAGAAGATGTAGTGAAGTCCGAATTGCCTACAAGGTGCATGTAGTCATCCGCCCCCCCGTACAGCAGGAATAGAGCTCTATCCTCACCATGATTGGTTTGCTTCCATGTATTAATTGCGAAGCCCGTTTGGGAAGCTGTGCGGTTGCATTTAAAATCCATGTCGTGGCATCTACCGATCCATGAACCGAAAGTTTTATTATCAGAAGTGTCTCTGGTATGTAGGACTTCTGCACCACCTTCGGCCCAATTCATAACAATGGGAATCCCTAGTATTTGTTGAAGATAGTCGATGCTATTAGGTCCATTTGAGAAGCGACCACCGAAGTAAAAGCGCGGAGCGTACCCATTAGTCTTCTCTAGTACAACACCTTGGTCCAAAGCACTATCCCTGATAACGTACATTCCACCCGGGAAGAGTTTTTTTATTTCGTCTATACCACCCCACTGACCTTCCAATATTCCATCAAGGCCGAATTGGTGCAAACCGTACCCAGAGACGGTTAAGTTAGTTTCGAGATGTTGTAAGTCTGGGTTCCATTGTAAGTTCCACGTGTAGAAGTACGAGTCTGCGCCCGCATTAGGACTAGTGTTGTCAGTACTAGGAATATAGTTAGTAGATACGCGCCCTCCGACCTGTACTAAGTTATTGACCATCCCGTTATACACCATAGTTCTATGTATACCGAGATTGACGCAAGTATTTCCATTCATGTCCCCGTACGGCCAATTATAATAGCTATGCATAGGAGCGTGAGAGTTATTGGGACATATGTCCAAGCAGTTCCAAACGTGTGATATGTTAGATGGGCCAGTAGCTTGGAATTTCACCGTAGGTTTACCCGATGCTTCAAGCAAGGTTGTATAGTTACCTCGTGTTACCTCTCTTGGCTCGCAGCTGAATCACCAGGTTCCAGATTAGTGATGCTTTCTGCAGTTGTCATTGAGGGCGTAGTATAAAACTTCACAGTTATGTCATCATCAGTTTCGTTTGTAACCCTCATGTTCCGTTTGTTTAGAGTGTTGGGGTTACACGGAAGACCTCTTAGGGTAGCATAAGTTTTAGTGATAGGTAAAGCGAAGCAACAGATCACTAAGTACATTACCATCGGACGGCATTTAGTTAGAGTTTTCATATAGTATAGTTTCATTATTATAGTCTTTTTTACATTATTTTACGTTTTTTCCAAGAAGGAAAAGTTACGGAGTTGAGTCGGGTAGAACGCAAGCACTAGCTGCAATAAGACGCATGCAAGTTAACGCTAACTGTATAGGCAAGGAACCCCCCGTAACCGTTAACCCATATCATCCATTTTTTTACGTACAGCGAGATTGATTCCGCGAGAGTTTTTTCACCTTTCATCTTTTTAACGGTTTTCAATCCTGATTCATAAAATCTATTCCACCATTTGTGGACTTTCGCTGTTAATTTGTCATTAAATTTTTTAACAGTCATTTTTGCGACAGTTAATCCTTCACGGCTAAAGTGAAAACCGAGAAAATCGAAACCTTTATCAATTTTACCGACAAATGTCT
>CAZGAI010000565.1:0-2615 GCA_964523175.1 uncultured Victivallales bacterium
CTACTGATAGAAGATCAGGTGAAAAGTATTATTAATAATTTTAATGTTTCTCCTGAAGATTTCTACTTCTCTATATCCGGAGGATTCGGTTTAAATTGTCCTACAAACAGTTATATAATGAAAAAATTTAATTTTAAAGGATTCTTAGGGCCACCATGCATAAATGATAGCGGATTGTCACTTGGAATTGCTCTATATTCATTTTATAAGAACAGTAATGAAAAATTAAAGGTTAATATTAAAAATTCTTTTTATGGAAATTCAGACAACAGCCTGGAAAAGAGTCTACTAAAGTATAATTCGTTTATAGATCGCTATTCGCCTTTGGACTTAACAACAATTGTAAATGATATAATCAATAAACCCATAGCTTGGTATAATGGACGTTCAGAAATCGGCCCGAGAGCTCTGGGCGGAAGGAGTATACTAGCAAATCCGGGAAGTGAATCAGCAAAAAATGAACTGAATAGAATAAAGAAAAGAGAATGGTGGAGGCCAGTTGCTCCTGTTATACTGGAGGAACATAAAGATAGCTTATTTGAGTGTAATATGAAGTCTCCATATATGCTTAGAACATATCATATTAAAAAAGAGTATTTAAATAAGATACCGGCAATTGTCCATTTGGATGGTAGCGCCAGAGTGCAGACAGTAAGTGAAAGTGATAATGAGTTACTGTATAATGTAATTTCTGCATTTTATCAAGAGACCGGTATTCCAGCTCTATGTAATACATCGTTGAATGATAAAGGAGAACCGATTATAGATTCAATAAGTGAAGTTTTTAACTTCTGTCTAAGAAAAAAAATTGAAATATGCTATATAAACGGTGTAAGGATATTATTGAAGAACCATGAGAATTTCAATGAAAAATCGTACCGCAAAAAACCTCTCAAGATAAATATTTCAGAAACTAAAAAAAACAAAGAAATTAAAAAACTGAACCCTTATGGTGTGTCTGATGATATAATAGGATTTTATAAAGCTTTTTTTCCGTGTATACTGGAAAATTACAGTTTTACTAAAAAAGATGACGTAGAATATTTGCTCTCATTTTATAAAAAGTGTTATGATAATAAATTGCAGCAAGAATAGTGATTACTAATATGTCTATACAGAAAATAGCGTTGGTAAGTATGCCTGTGGCATTGTTAAATGCTCCTTCTCTGGGGCTGGAGCAATTAAAAAGCAATGCTGATAACTTGTTTAAAAATAAAATTTCAATAGATGTATTCTATTTCAGTCAGCCTTTTTGTGACTTTATCGGAGGTATAGATAACTACCAGAGCATGCGTACATCAGAGTCCAGGTTGTGCGGTTTAACCGATTGGTTTTTTCGTATTGCCGCTTTTCCTTATGCCGAAGATAATACAGAAGATTACTTTAATTTTTTATCTGATGGACATAAGAATTCCTATGATTTTCTCCTGAAAATTCATAACAAAAGAGAGCATATTGATAAATTTATGGATAATTTAATATGTTCCAACAATTTAGATAAATACAATGTCGTTGGTTTTTCTACTATGTCTGATCAGCTGATTCCCAGCTTGGCTCTTGCTAAAAAATTAAAAAGACTTAATCCGTCAGTAATGATTATTTTTGGCGGAGCTAGTTGTGAATCTCCGATGGGCAACGAATTATTAAGCCTAGTAGATCAGATTGATTATGTATTTTCCGGTAGATCTCTGGATACTTTTAATAATTTTATTGAACTGCTGCTGAAAAAACAGGTAGATAAAGCCGATAGTATCTCAAATGTAATCCCTAAAAAAAATCCAAAAAAACAGATTATAACAGAAAAACAGATTATAACAAAAGATATTTTCCCTGATTATTCAAAATTTATTCGTAGTTATCGTAAGAGATTTCCTTTACAGGAGAAACCTCCAATTTTGCTGTTTGAAACTTCATTCGGATGCTGGTGGGGACAAAAAAAACAGTGTTCCTTCTGTGGTTTAAATGGTGACAATATTGCATTTCAGGAACTGGAACCAGAGGATGCTGTCCGCCAGGTAAATAATATAATAAAGGAAAATTATCCGGAATGTAAGATATTTCTGGCTTCTGACCTTATTATGCCTAAGTCATATATAAAGAAGGTTATACCTTATGTTTCAGTTCCGGAAGACGTGTATGTCTTTTATGAAGTAAGAGCCAATCTTAAACTGAATGAATTAGAAACATTGTCAAAATACGGGATAAAATATATTCAGCCGGGTATCGAATCTTTGTTTACAAATACTTTAAAGCTGATGAACAAAGGATTGACACCGTTTTCAAATGTAAAATTTTTAAAAAATTGTGTTATTGCCAAACTAAAACCTATGTGGAATATATTAATTGGATTTCCTGGAGAAAATGAAGAAGATGTAAAAGGTTATATCGATATGCTTCCTGCATTGTTTCATCTGCCCCCACCAACTGCGGCGTTTAATATTATGTTTCATCGATACAGTTGTTATTTTAATAACCAAAGTACGTATAAAATAAACCTTAAACCGTTTTCCTTTTATGAATATGTTTTTCCCGCTAATAATGAAAAACTGGCAAATCTGGCTTATTTTTTCTATGATTCGAATAAAAGTCCGGAATATTTACACGGAAGTAATAAG
>CAZGAI010000566.1:0-2608 GCA_964523175.1 uncultured Victivallales bacterium
ATTTTACTGGAAGGATAAAACCAAATGAAACTAAAAATATCTAAAGAAAAATTATCTATTTCACTGCAGAAAGTAAATAGCATTATTAGTTCACGTTCTACTCTGCAAATATTAGGTAATGTACTTTTAGAAGCTGAAGATAATAAACTTATTTTATCAACAACAGATTTAGACATAAGAATTAAAACAGAAATTGATGCAGAAGTAATTGAAAAGGGAAAAACGACTCTGCCAGCTAGAAAATTTTATGAAATAGTACGTGAACTATTTGGAAAAGAAATCGAACTTCAAAAAAAAGATAACCATATTACTATTCAATGTGGAAATTCAAATTTTAGATTATTAGGATTACCTGCTGATGATTTTCCGCTTCCTTTACAGGTAGTCAGTGTTAGGCAATTTACTGTAAAACAGATAGAATTAGCAAGAATGTTGAATTTAATTTCTTATGCAGTTAATCAGGATGATTCAAGAAAAGCATTAAGCGGTATACTTTTTAGTATTGCTGAAAACAATTTTATTAGTGTTGCAACTGACGGACGTAGATTAGCTTTGGTTGAAAAAACAATGGATAACTTTACCGGCGCTGACGGTGATATTATTTTGCCGGTAAAAAGTGCTAATGAATTAAGCAGGCTATTAAGCAAAACAGGAGATGTAACTGTTGATATTGCTGAAAATATGATAACCTTTATTATTGATGATTCTACCGTTATTACATCTAAACTCATTGATGAAAATTATCCTAACTATAAACAGGTGATACCGGTTTCATTTAGTAGAAATATTGAACTTCCAAGGGAGAGTTTTGCTGCAGTTTTACGGAGAGTTTCACTAGTTGTTTCTGAAAGAAGTTTTTTCGTTAAGGTTTTTTTCTCACACAATAAACTCGAATTAAGCGCAACAAGTGCGGATGTTGGAGAAAGTCACGATTCAATTGAAATAGATTACGATGGTCCTGAAACAACAGTTTCATTTAACCCTACATATCTGCTTGAACCGTTAAATAGACTTGATTCGGATAATGTTGTAATGAAAATGAACGATGGTTATAGTCCTGTTGCTCTTTCAAATGAAGATGGTTTTTTATATGTTATAATGCCTATGCGTAACAGGTAAGCACTATTTTAGATATTAGATTTTAGATTGAAAATAATGCAATCTTTATTATAAAATAAAAAGAGCCATTTCGGCTCTTTTTTTTGCGAAGACAATCTATTATTTAGAACTTTAAATTTTAAATGAAAGATTAAACTTAATATTTCAAAGTCTTGCCAAAAAAATGTCAAGACTTCAGAGTTAAACACCTAACACCTAACATCTAGTTTATGATTAAGCAGTTATCTTTAGTTAATTTTCGTAATTATCAGAATCAAACTATCACATTTGATTCTGGTATTAATATTTTAGAAGGAGAAAATGGACATGGAAAAACTAATCTTCTTGAAGCTATCTATTTTCTTGCCTTTTTACGTTCATTTAGAACTTCAAGTATCCAGTCAGTAAAAAAAATAGGCTCTAAAGGTTTTTACCTGTCCGCTGAGTTAAATTTTCCAAATAAGTGGAATAGATTACTGGAAATTGAATATTTAGCTAAGAGAAGTCTTAAAATTGATAATCTACCTGTTTTTAAATCCAGTGAATTTGTAAGACATGTAAGGCCAGTGGTATTTAGTCATGATGATATTAAATTAATTAGTGACAGTTCCGGGGCCAGAAGAAAATTTATAGATATTTTTTTATCAGCACGTGATAAAAACTATCTTTTAATATTGCAGAAATATATAACTGCATTACGCTCAAGAAATGCAGCTTTACGCAATACCAAAATTGATATTGATGTAATTTCAGCTTTTGAGCCATTGATGGCAGAATATGCATTGGAAATAATTAAAAATAGAGACTATGCATTAGATAATATTTCTATAAAAGCTGATAAAATATTAAAATCTATCAAGGGTAATAAGTATTCTTTTAATATAAAATATATTTCAAAATTAAAATCTGATAAAATAAGTTTTGATTATATTCTAGAAAATATTATTTTGGAAAGGGAGCGTGATATAAGGCGCAGTTATTCTGGCTTAGGTCCTCATATGGACGATATTGAATTTATTTTTAATAATAAAAGTTTAAAAAATTTCGGTTCACTTGGAGAATGCAGGTTGGCAGTATTATGTATAAAAATGGCTGAAATTGAACTGTTGCTTGAAAAAGATGATGAAAATAATGTTGTTGTTCTTGTTGACGATGTTACAGGCGAGCTTGATTCTAAAACAAAAGAATCTTTTTTTAAAGTAGTAAGTCAGGTAAAACAGCTTTTTTTTACTTTTACAAAATTTAAAAAATCAGAATCCTATTTTAATGATGCTGTAATACATAAAATTTATAAAGGTAATATTAATTAAACTTCCATTAATCAATAAAATCTAATTTTATTTACTTATCTTTGATAAGCCATTTTTTGGAGAAAAAATCAGAATTCTTTATCATTGAAAAAGGTTCTATTCCAAGAATAAAGGACTGTTTTGAGTTATTTTTGCTGTCTGGATAATAATTTCTTTTATATGCTATCATTTTTATATAGGGATCCAATCCTATTATAGGA
>CAZGAI010000567.1:0-2606 GCA_964523175.1 uncultured Victivallales bacterium
ACTCAATTCCCGATAAAATAAGAAATGCTTTATTGTATGGCACCGGTGATGAGAAAGTAAAGTTTGATTATTGGCATAGAGGAAAAATGCATGAATTGAGAAAACCCTTTGAAGGGATTCTGCCTAACCTTGAAAGACGCTATATTGAAACAGATAGTGATTCAGTAAGAGAACGTTTAAGGGCATGTATGATTAAAAGAACATGTCCGGTTTGTAACGGAGCACGACTGAACCCTACAAGCCTTGCGGTAACTGTATGCGGTATGGCTATTCATGAATTTAATGCTTTGAATATTGAACAGTCAACAGATTTTATTGATAAAATAAACTCTGATGAATCCAGTCCTGACGATATAAAGTTGACTGTTGAGGAAAAAACAATTGCTGTAGAAATATTAAATGAAATACAGTCAAGGCTTGGTTTTCTAAAGAGTGTTGGATTGATATATTTAACTCTTGATAGAGAAAGCACTACTTTATCCGGAGGTGAAGCCCAGAGAATCAGGCTGGCGACTCAGCTTGGAAGTGGTCTTGTTGGGGTTATATATATACTCGATGAACCAAGTATCGGCCTTCATCAGCGAGATAACGATAAACTTCTTGATACATTAATTAATCTTAGAGATACCGGCAATACTGTTGTGGTAGTTGAACATGATTTAGATACAATTTGCCGGGCAGACTATGTAATAGATTTAGGACCGGGAGCAGGCAGGCTTGGCGGCGAACTTGTCTACTGTGGCACACCAGATAATATGAAGTCCGTAAATACCCATACAGCAGATTTTATTTCAGGTAAACGAGATATTGCATTACCTTTGAAAAGAGAAAAAGGAAATGGAAATTTTCTAACCATTAAAGGAGCTGCACAGAATAACCTTAAAAATATCAATGTAAAGATTCCTTTAGGCACTTTCTGCTGTATTACTGGTGTATCAGGTTCTGGAAAGAGTAGTTTGGTTAATGATATTTTAAGAATTGCTTTGAACAGGCATTTTAATATCGGTAGAGAACTGCCCGGAAAATATAAAGAAATTTTAGGATTGGATAACATCGGTAAATCTATTGTTATTGATCAGGCACCTATTGGTAGAACACCAAGGTCAAACCCTGCCACATATACAAATGCTTTTACATTAATTCGCGAGCTATTTGCAAAACTGCCTGAATCTAAAGCACGCGGTTATAAACCTGGAAGATTCTCTTTCAATGTAAAAGGAGGAAGATGTGAAGAATGCAAGGGAGACGGTATTAAAAAAATAGAGATGCTGTTTCTTCCGAATGTCCATGTTCAATGTTCTGTCTGCAAAGGAAAGAGATTCAATTCAGAAACCTTAACTGTTTTATTCAAAGGAAAAAATGTAGCGGATGTTTTGGAAATGACGGTGAACGAAGCAACTGACTTTTTTGAAGCTATACCGAATTTATATAGAAAACTTAAAACACTTGTTGATGTAGGTTTGGGATATATTCATTTAGGCCAGCCGGCAACTACATTGTCAGGAGGAGAAGCACAACGCGTAAAACTGGCATCAGAATTATCAAAACGACAGTTGGGACATACTCTGTATATTCTTGATGAGCCTACTACCGGTCTGCACATAGCGGATGTGGAACATTTATTGAAAGTTCTGTATAAATTAAGAGATCAGGGTAATACAGTCCTGATAATTGAACATAATCTTGATGTGATAAAAGTAGCTGACCATATTATTGATCTTGGGCCTGAAGGTGGAGATGAAGGAGGACGTTTAATTGCAGAAGGTACTCCCGAAAAAGTGGCTAAAAATAAAAAGTCATATACTGGGCAGTATCTTAAAAAGATCCTTGCTAAGCATTAAGTAATTCAGAGCGAATTCATATATAAATACCGCTCTGAAATAATAGAATTAGTCAGTACGGCTGGTTACTTCTAAAAGATGATAACCAAACTGGGTTTTCACTGGCCCCTGAACTTTATTTATATCAGCTGAGAAAACAACTTCATCGAATTCTTTTACCATTTGTCCAGGTCCGAAAGAACCTAAGTCTCCGCCGCTTTTGCCGGAAGGACAAAGTGAGTGTTTTTTTGCAACTTCTGCAAAATCAGCACCTGCTAAAATCTCTTTTTTAAGTTCTTCACATTGAGCTTCTCTCTTTACTAAAATGTGCCTTGCTGTTGCTTTTGCCATATCAAATTCCCTTTATTTATTGTATTGCAGTTTAAGCTTCAAGTATACTATACCAAAACTATACAGAAACTTTTTAAATAGAGAAATACAATAAAGCGTATAAATATATTTCCAACCCCTACTCGAATAATTACTATTTTTTTACATTAGACATGGTTTCATTTATCAAAAAGATTTATAATGTTCAGTAAAATACGACTGTCAACTTAAAAATAGTTATTCTTAATATTTAATTTAAATTAAAATTATTAAAAAATATGGAGCATGTTATGGGTACAGGTAATTTAGAGGCAGTAAAACTGATAGTGTAAAAAGGGATTCAGCCTATTCACTTTACTATATGTCAATAAATGTTGGTTCATTTATGTCAAAGATACTTTGTATCTTCTTTAAAAGTTGAGGTAAATGATTAATAAAGCTTGTTAAATTACATTT
>CAZGAI010000568.1:0-2598 GCA_964523175.1 uncultured Victivallales bacterium
ACAACTCCGTGTCAGGATCAACACTTTTTAACTCGCCAACAGTTACTTCGTTATCGAGTTTATACTGTTTAACAACAATTTTTCCCCGTGTAAATTGTTTATCTCCTATAAAATTTCCCATGAGTGTATCACAAACGAGCAGCATTACGCAGACCCATAACAGGCCGAACTTCGATTGAATGGACATCATATAATTTCAGTTTGTCTGCTCTCTATATCCACACTTCGCTTAATACTTACTAAAAAACGAGGATTCTAAATCTAAAGCCTCAGTCTTTAACGTTCTACTTCAGTCATTTGAAAAATAAATCAGATGACCGCATGTATCACAATTTGCAACCATTTCTTTCCGGGCGTCATTCAATGTTTGCGGGGTTAATTTCAGATGACAGTTTCCACAGGTATTATTATGTATTCTGGTTAAAGGTTCGCCAGGTTTCTTTATCAGTCGGTTGTACAGAATAAATATGTCAGGATCTACTTTCTTAATTAAAGCTTTTCTTGCAGTTAACATCTCATCTATTTCAGTTTTAAGGCTTTGAACCAGTTCATCGAGTTCATCAACGTTCTCATCAGCCTCATTTGACATATATTCAAAAGTTTTTTGTGCTGCATCCAGTGATTTTTTACTGTCATCCAGTATATCCATCAATTCAATCTGCTTATTTTCAAATCCCCCGATATTAACTTTACAGGTTTCTATTTCACTTAATAGTGCTTTATATTCTTCGTTTTTTTTAACCATTGCAGACTTGTTCAGCAATGATTTTATCTTATCTTTTATTACATCAATTTTTGCTTCAATTTTTTTTATTTCTTTCCCAGCATCTAATAAGCCTTCTTTTGCTTTGGCGACCTTTTCTTTTTCAGCAGATAAACTATTTACAATTTCCTTTTTTTCTTTAGGAATTTCTTTAAAGCGTTGATTCATTCTTTTAGTTCTGATATCAGCTGTTTGCAACTCCAGTAAATTTCTAATCCATTTTTTCATTGGGCTCCTAAGTTATATTAAATGAGGTTGATAATCTATTGAATTTTTAGTGTTCAGGCTTTTACTGCCCATTAATTTTTTAGTTTTTTCTGTTGCGACTCTTCCCTGTCGTGTTCTTATCATATACCCTTCCTGGATAAGAAAAGGCTCATAAACTTCTTCAATGGTACCAACTTCTTCAGAGACAGCAACTGCAATATTCTTAATCCCTACCGGTCCTGAATTAAAACGAAAAACTAATGCGTCAAGGATTCGTTTATCCATCTCATCAAGCCCGTTTTCATCTATATCAAGCATGTCTAAGGCATCTGATGCAATCTTGCCTGTAATAAAGTTGTCTGCCCTTACCTGAGCATAATCTCTTGCCCAGCGAAGCAGATTATTTGCAATTCTAGGTGTACCGCGGCTTCTCTTTGCCAATTCCAATGCACCGCTCTCATCCATTTCAACATCAAGTATTTTTGCTGATCGTTCAACAATTTTCTGTAAATCCTGAGGTGGATAATAATCCAGAAGGCAGTTCAGAGTAAAACGAGAGCGCAGCGGTGAAGACAAAAGTCCTTTTCTCGTAGTTGCTCCGATAAGAGTAAATTTCTTTAAATTTAATCTTATCGATCTAGCGCCGGCACCCTGGTCTATCATAATATCAATAAAGAAGTCTTCCATTGCACTATATAAATATTCTTCTACATTCGTTTGAAGGCGATGTATTTCATCAATAAACAGGATGTCACCTTCCTGTAAGGATGTAAGAAGACCTGCCAAATCTCCGGGTTTTTCAATTACAGGACCACTGGAAGACTTAATGTTAGCATCTTTTGAGTTGGCTATAATATACGCTAAAGTCGTTTTTCCCAGTCCCGGAGGGCCGGAAATCAGCAAGTGACCTAAAGGCTCGTTTCGCTGCTTTGCGGCCTGTACAAAAAGCTCTAATCGCTCTTTTACTTTTGTCTGTCCCGGAAAGTCAGAAAAATACTGAGGTCTGAGTGTTTCCTCAGTATTATCATCTTTTTTATTCAGACTGGATGTAACAAAGCGTTCTTCCAAATTCAGTTTCCCCTCTTAACATGCTAACTAAAGTTTCGTGTTCCAAATTAAATATAGACAAGCTAAACAATTTTTCAAAAGAATATAAACAATATTTGTGGTATAAATAAGGCTAACCTGTGTTTATCCACCTTGAAGTCTCAATATTAAGTGATAATTTTCTAGCTTTATAGACAGGTAAATAAACTTAGAAAGCAATTATGTGTGAAAATAAAATAATAGATACGGACAAACAGGAATTTAATAACGAAAATATTTTACCTACTGTTGCGATCGTTGGACGGCCTAATGTTGGAAAATCCGCACTTTTCAATGCTATCCTGGGGAAACGGGTATCAATAGTCCATGAAGAAAGCGGCGTAACGCGTGACAGCGTTATTGCACCTAAAAAATGGAGAGGGAACTATTTTCAAATCATTGATACCGGCGGATTGGGCTGGGGTAATATTGAACCCAGTAAAAAAGCTTCTTTTTTTGACTCAAAAATATGTTCTCAAGTTGAAGTCGCAGTTAATTCAGCTGATCTGCTTCTTTTTGTTACGGATGTAACAGCCGGTGTT
>CAZGAI010000569.1:0-2597 GCA_964523175.1 uncultured Victivallales bacterium
TGTTCCTATATGTCTAGCACCAACAACAAATAAAATAGTACTGTCCTTTATCTCTTCTAAGATAGATTTGAATCTAACCATCCATTCACGATTCCTTGCTGCGGTACCTTCATCAACGTCCTTCTCTAATGAACTATCGCTTAGGAAGTTCTTTATGTGCTTTGTAATTTTATTTTTGTAATTTTCTCCCGTTTTTGTAAGTTCTCCATAATTTATCTCATACACCTCCGCTTCTTTTATTAAATCAGACACGTCCAGCTTTGCCAGCTTTTTGTACAAAGCAGGCTCTTTATCCTTCATCTGGTCAATGGCCGTGCTGTACTCCTCCAACGACTCTCTATTAGTAACCCTTGTTCTTAATTGACTGTCCATGCCATTATTAGTCCAATAACAACGTCTCAATCCTAAGAACCACACACCACTGGGGGTTAATCGTTTGATAGTCCGCTCAGTTATATTGTCATATATATCCTTCTTTAAGAACGGGTAGTTATCTTTTAGCATATTTAAAAGCTTATCACGCAGTTCCTTATTTTTCCATACATCATCGTCATACCAGCTCTTACTTCCATCTTCAGCCTTCCATACATTTCTCCCATTCCAAAATGCGGAAACAATCGCATCTTCGTGTAACACAGATTCCGCACCACTATTAAGGGAATCTATGGTTGGATGTTCCCCGTGTTCTGTTACAAGAAGAAGTTTTTCATCTTCACCTTTATCAGCGTTTCTAATTAAATCATTTATACAGATTCGAACCTTATCCTGCACCATACGGTAAGGTACCGCATGATTGGATCCAAGGATATAGGCAGGTTGCGAGGAATTTGAATCAGGAACAGAAGTGATTTTAAAGAAAGTCGTAGCAGAAAGGGCATAACTGCAGCTTAAGACAATAAACAGATAAACAGTTAATTTCTTCATGTTAAATTTCCTTTATTTCATGTTTATTATTTTATATATTTATAGGCTACTACCCCGTCAAGTGTCATTATCTCCTCATTTGGTTTGATTTATAATGAATATAAATATCCCTCTACTCAATTACAATATTTATGACCCTCATAATTAGGTTCGACCCTCATAATTTAAAACCGTTTCACTCAGTTCATGGCGATATCTGCTTTACTTCATTTGCAGGGTCATTAAAGTTGTCCCTCCTGCGGTTCGTTGGGCGGCATAGTATGTGCAGTTACCCCATTCGGTTTGTTGACATCCATCACTATGGTATACCAAGTTACGTCAGCATCTTTTACTACCTTAAGATCGCCGCTCGGCGAGATAGCGTTGCTGCTGCTGTCAACGTACTGCTTTGTTATGGTGAGTTCCTTTGTTTTATCGTTCAACACTGCACTATAGAACTCATTTGTACTTCCATTTAAGGTTCCTCCTCCTGAGTACGCTGCGGACGTCACTTCAAAAACAGGGATGAACCATTTTTCATTAGCTGTACGAAATGTCAGCTCTTCGCTGTAGTTCCACCTATGGTGGTGTCCTACAAAAATAGCTTTAATAAGTTTATTGTTTGACAAAATATTGTAAAACCTTGGTGCCAGGGTTGCTATCTGCGTTTTGTCTTTTGGGTTATTATGAAACATTATCAGCACAGGAAGTTTGTTTTTGCTTAGGATACCTTCCAGCCAATCGAGTTGGGTGTCCCCAAATGATAATTCATCATCTGTTTTCAGGTCAGTGGCAGTACATGAGGTATTCATGAATACCATTAGGATTCCGTCGTCGCCACTCGCTGTAGGCAAAGTATAGGTGTAATAACCTCCATCCCCTATTAATGAGGCCTGGAAGTACTTCTGGAAGTTTGCAATTGATTCAGCTTCATCAATGAAAAGACCATAGGATCGACCATCATGATTGCCAATAACCACTTTCCAGATAGGTAATAGGCCGGGAGTTATCATATCAGAATGGTATTTTATCGTGTTGAATGCACCCCCTGGCGGACCTGCATGTTGTGCGATTTCCTTGTTTATATTTAAGATTGCTTTGTCTATAATCTTCTTTTCCAGGTAATTATAGGAGTGCAATTTTTCGTAAGGATCTTTGTAATAATTAATTACTTTGGGGAAATTTCGCAACTCAGCAAGGTCATTTATGCTGTCGCCCAGATTTATTACCGCTTGTAATTTATTGGGCCCGGTTAACCTGCTATTGAGATATTTCACCAAGTTTCTGAACCTCATATCGAAATTCGTGGAATCTTTTCTATCATGCTCCAGATTCAATTTCAGATCATTGATGAAGTCATCTGCTTGTTTCAGTGCATCTCCTTGTTTCAGTGCATCGTCCGCGATGTGTAGTGTGGTATCTATGAGGTTGACTGTTGACATGTTGTTGGTGAATATGTAACTTGGTGTATGGGTGTCGGATATTATTGCGAAGTTAGTTAGGTGTTGTGTTGCTAAAAGTGGTGTATTTGTATGCATATCCTCGTTTGGTTTTACGCTCCCCAGAGCGCAGGATATCCATAATACGCTCAGAGTTGTAATGACCGCGATGATTTTTTGTTTTTTCATTTTTTGTATACTCCAGACCTCACACCTTCTAAATAAAAAGTACAAGTAAAACTCCCCCCAGTAACA
>CAZGAI010000570.1:0-2597 GCA_964523175.1 uncultured Victivallales bacterium
TTAGGATTCCAGCGTTTTACCTGGTGTCCAAAATGAACTCCACATTCCATTAAATCTTGAATTGTAACTTTTCCGGACATAATAACAACCTTCTTTCTTTTTGTCGGCGGTAACTTTACCACTTTTACTTAATTTCTTAAAGCCAAAGGGAAGATACCTGAATTAAGTTGTTTTTTTGGATAAAATCCAGCTAATTGTTAATTGTTTATAGTAACGATTACTTCTTTTAAATATATTGTTATATACAAAAGCCTATAAAGTAAGCCATTCGTGTTTAAAATCAAATTGTTCAATATAATTTATTAACTATTTATCGGCTATTTATAAGTTTTGTTAAAAAATAATGAAAATTAATTAAATATAGCTTGACCAATTGTGTTTTAAGTGTAGTTTATCATCCGTTTTTAAAAGAAAACGATTTAGCTACATTTAGCAATATGCGCCCGTAGCTCAACTGGATAGAGCGTCTGGCTACGGACCAGAAGGTTTGGGGTTCGAATCCTCTCGGGCGTACCATTTTATTTCTACTTATTTTATCTCATTTAGCCTCAAAAATACCATTCAGAGGCGATAAATATTTTAATATTGTTTATTCCTATTTTATATGATACTATATAGATATGTATGCAAAATAGGAATGAAAGTGGGAACAAGTGGGAACTAAATTGAGGAGTAAATATGGCTCTTCGTAGCTTTAAACAGTAAATATCATAGTACTGAAATTAACTTTATCATAATTATATGAGAGTTTGAGCATAGAACCCTAGAATAACACACTCAAAATCTATACTGTTTTTCTGATGTGGAAAAGACTCAAGAGTGAAAATTAGCAAAAAAAGGAGGCCTCAAAATGCAATGGAGAAAAACTTATAAAATAATAACAACTATACTCGTGTTGGCTGTTTCAACCCTAGCTTCTGCTTCCCACGACCGCCCATCATCTGCACTCCCCCCTCAGAAACTAGGGTGGTCCTGTTTTTATGAGTACATAAAGAATGGGACTGAGGACACGATATATCTAAACCCTGTGTCGTTAACTGGCGCAGGTGTATTGGGGAATCCAAAAGATGCGATCTTTATCCCGATATACCCAGGAGCTACACGCTGTATAGGTGTTGGGTATGAGAGCCGAGTAGGATATAACTGTGATGTTGAGTATGGCATGAATTTAAAATCTGGGATTCAACCAAAGGGAAAACTATTCTCCATGCATATCTTGGACTTTACCTCGATGGATCACTATTCAACATAGCAGTAAAGTGCGGGGTCTCCGCTAATGCAGAAGACACTTTCCCTACTCCAACTGTTTCATTACCATGGGCTGCCTCTTTTGTTGGGCAACTGGATGAGGGGGAAACCTCGTATACCGGTAGTGGTATAAATTGGTCAAGAACCTTAACTATAACTAAAACAACTACAGGAGGAGGCGGCAAATCGTTATAGGAATAAAAAAGTACTTTTGCAGTAGTAATGGGGTTACCCGTTTATAATATACGTAAACAAGAAGATTGTGAATTCAAACAGATAGGACGTGGCGTCACAAGTATTTAACTGGTCAGAGAATTTTTTTAGAATAAAACCAAATTGATCTTCAATAATGCACAAATTACACTAAGTCGTCGCTTTCTTTGCTTTTTTCGCTGTGCCGGGGCATAGTTCTTTAGAACGACGCCTAGTGGTTAAAAATTTCTCACCTATTCGAATTTAATATTAATAGTTATTTTCCTTACCGGGGTCGGTATATTTAATACATGTAACGGATTTCTCTTTTCAGCCAGCTTAATCCGGCATGACGGGCAGAGTGCCAGCCCGTCAACCACCTGGATTGTCATATCCGGTACATAGTCATTACATTTTTCACAAGTGATCCTACTCACTGCTCCTCACTTTCTTCTAATAGTTCGCTTGCGTTTTCTTTCATATATTTAGAAACTTGTGTATATGCATGTTCAGTACATATCCGGGAAAAACCTCTGAATTTTACTCTCGCAGGGTAGATTTTTAATATTTTGTTGGAATTACTGCAGTCTATCTCAACAACTATAGCCCATCCAAAAATATGAAGAACCTGGTTGATGATTAAGAGTAGTCCAGACTTTCTAAACTCTTCCCAAGTTTTTCCTTCTACCATTTTTTTATTGTTATTTTTAGCCATCTATTTATCCTTACTCTTTTTTTTCGTGTAATTCGTGTAATTCGTGGATAAAGGAGTTTTTTTAAAATCCGCTCCAATTGTATTTTTCCGGAGGAGCAAAACCATCTGCAGGAAAATATGGTTCCCGTATCATTCTCTCCGGTGAATGTGCTGCCTGACGCAGAATCTTCCGTTTTTCTATCAGCCCGGCTTTTTTCTCATCCAGCTTCATGATTTTTTCATCAACAATTAAAATTTCATTCTGAATTTCAGCCGGTGTCGCTTTTTCAATTTTTTCTAAATAATTCATAATATTTTCCTTTCCGTGTATTAAATTTTTCTGAATTTTACATTCAATGTTTTTTCTGAATCTAAATTTCCAGCATTGTATATATAGCTATGATCAAGATAGATGACAGCATCTAATGACTTTTCAGCAGCCAATTCATAGCAGACATTTATA
>CAZGAI010000571.1:0-2591 GCA_964523175.1 uncultured Victivallales bacterium
TCCCGAAGGTAAGAGAAAAGATATTGAACTTTTTTCACGGGAAGAACAAAGCATTGAAGTTCAAAAAAATAAATTTTCAGAAGGTTTGAAACTTGAAGATAAAGTTCGTACTAATTCACTATTTTTATCAGTATGTGCCCAATTTAACGGTGAAATTTCTAAGAAAATTATTAATTTTTTTAATAGAATAGAAGTTATTTCAAGTGATATTAAACTAATTGATCGTAATTTCACTCCAAATTTCATCAAAGATTCAAATAATTATCAAGCAACTATTTCAGCTCTCCAGCAAGCTGATTTTGGAATTGAAAATATTATTGAAGAGGAACCATTTGCGAATAAACTACCTAATAATATTCCTGCTGATTTTCCTGATTCTCTTAAAGAAAAATTGAAGTTAACCAAACTATTATTTTCAGAAAGAAAACGGTTTAATGTAGATGGTGAAGAAGTCGGTACTGCCAAGTTGCTATTTGATGATGCCGAATCTGATGGAACTCAAAAGTATTTTCATTTGTTTGGCCGCATTCAGGATACTTTGCAAAAAGGTAATGTTTTATGTATGGATGAACTTGATACTTCTCTGCATCCTAAATTAACCTTTAACATTATTAGAATGTTCCATGACAAAGAAATTAACAAAAATGGTGCACAATTAATTTTTACAACTCATGATACAAATTTGCTTTCATCAGGACTATTTAGGAGAGACCAAATTTATTTCACTGAAAAGAATAATAGAGCAGAAACTGACCTATATAGTTTAGCTGAATTTAAATTAGAAGATAATTCAACTGTTCGGAATGATGCTAATTATGAGATAAACTATTTAAAAGGACGCTATGGCGCCATTCCTTTTATGGGTGGCCTAGAGTTTATGAAGTTATTCGCTAATAAGGGAGAATAATAAATGCCTTATGCTAAAAAATCTCCCGGTTCAAAACGTGCTTCAAGAGCTGCTAGAAAAAGAATAAGAAAAAGTGAATCAAGGCTTATACAATATAGATACCTTATCGCTTGTGAAGGTGAGGAAACTGAACCCACTTATTTTGATGAAATAAAAAGGAAATTACCAAGAGATATTGCTATCATCGCAAAAGGCGATGGGCGTAATACTTTGAGTCTTATTAAATGGGCTGAAGAAGAAAAGAATTCTTATGAATATGTCAATGGCAAACAGATAGATGAGGTTTGGATAGTAATGGATCGTGATAGTTTTCCGCCTCATGATTTTGATAATGCAATAAAAAGTGCAGAAGCAAAAGGGTACAAGTTGGCATGGTCAAATGAATGTTTTGAATTGTGGATTTTGCTTCATTTTAAAGATGTGATCCATACTATTTCACGTGCTGAAATTTATAAAGAGCTCTCTGCTATATTTGGTTTTAACTATGAGAGAGATGGCAAGAATAAGCAATTATTTTCCCTTATTAGAAAACATGATGGTTGTGAAAATGATGCAATTGATCGAGCAAAAAGACTTTGGGGAAATAAAAATTATATTCCACATCAAGCTAATCCTGCAACAGGGGTGTTTAAGTTGATTGAAACTTTAAACAAGTACTATCAATAGCAATATGTTATATTTTTATTTTCAGGCAAAGAGTATTTAAATGGCAAAAGATCATTATATTCCTAATTTTTGCTTAAAAAGATGGGTAAAAGGAGGTAGAACTCTATTGTTTTTAGCTTATATTGGAAAAGGATTTAGGGGGATTGATTGGCAGCCAAAAACACCTAAATCAATTGGTTGTCAAGAAAGTTTATATCAAGAACAAGTGGTGGAAAATTAGTTTTTCATATCTTTGCATCACTTGCAGAATTTGAGAGAGAATTGATAACTGAAAGAACGCAAGCTGGGCTTAAAGCTGCAAGAGCAAGAGGAAGACTTGGAGGAAGGCCTTCAAAACTTGATGACAAGGGAATTGAGACAGCAAAGAAGTTAATGCAAGATACAAGTATTTCAATTAATGAAATCTGTAACATTTTGAATATTTCTAGAGCGACCTTGTATAGAAGTGTAAATAAACAAAATTAATGAGAAGTGAAAATTAAATATTTTTTTGTGGTGAGTTTTCGTTGCTTCTCTGGCGGGAATTTCTATGGTTGCAGAGATAGGAATATTTAGCTGCCTGCTTAAATAACCAATAATTCTGCTATCAAGTTTGTTGGGGTTTTCAACGAACTGACCAAAAAACTTAAAGCCACAGAGTTGCGAAGAAAACCATAATCGGTTATTTTTATTTACTTTACAACAAGAATGGAATAAAGAATGGATATTTTTAAAGGTTTTGAATTTTTTGATTTTATTGAAAATTGTTGGGGGAAATTACTTCTTGTATTTATTGTTTTTACTTTTTTATTTTTCTTATTAAAAAAAGAATGGATTCTTTTTAAAAATTTAAGAAAAAAAATACTTTTTATGTATGCTTCAGAAGATATACCGGAGGAATTTTACCAAATAGAAAAAACAAAATTATTTAATATTGAAAATAAAAAAACAACAAATGATAAAAGAATATTCGATTGTGTAAAAGAATATAAAATAATTATTTTTTACTTTGATGAAAAAACACAGGTAGAAAAGCTCT
>CAZGAI010000572.1:0-2575 GCA_964523175.1 uncultured Victivallales bacterium
CTTTTTGCCTTTTTTTCTGAAAAATAACTTGACTTTACGTGGAAAATCTGACCCCAATGGCATCTTGACTTTACGTGGAAAATCTGACCCCAATGGCATATCGACCAGGCAAAGAAAGAAAACAAGCCTGTAATAATTGATTACTACGCTGACTGGTGCACCGCATGTAAAGAAATGGATGTTACCACTAAAAATAACTTAACGTTTTTGCTTGTTTTCAGACATGTCTTCTTCGTTGCGCAGTCCTTCACATATGTTTAATATGCAAAGGTTTATGCGCCTTGAATATAATCTTGGCAACTTTGCCAAATTCATCAACTTATTTTTGGACAAACCCTAAGCTGGATGCAGCATACTGGTCTATCCTTTCCTTTTAACAATAGACTTTGCTCTGTTTTTAAGATAATAGCCTAAAATGGCTTCCAGATATTTGTTAACATCGGGTATTTTTATTCCTTCCGGTTCGAGGATAGCCCTGGTATTTGTGCATTCAAAGGATTGTTTTTCCCCGAGGTAATCGAAAAAAACAGGAAGAGTTTTTATTGCTCGTTTAGTTTTTTGTGAAGCAAAAAAAGCAGTGATTGGCAAACTTGCTCTAAATAAATTCAGTGGAATGCAGACGGGCTTTGGAAACTTTTCTCCAAATGATTTAAATATTTTTTGTATATTTTCTTTTAGTACTGGAATTGAGATAGACTGATTAGGGCCTGAACATAGATGGAGGATTTTGCCGATTGTGCTGGTTTGTTTGCTGGACCATGCAATTGCCTTAGCTGCATAATCTACCGGTATAGTATCCAGATACATATCAGTAATCCGTGGGGTTATACCAAAAGTCCGCCTACCTGAGAGAAATTCACATAAATGATAGAAAATCTGGAAATGGATTATTTTGCCGGTTATGGAACCACCAACAACCATGCTTGGCCTATGTACAGTTATAGGCATTCCATCTTTAATCTCATTATAAATATATGTTTCAGCTTCTGCTTTAGCTTCCTCGTAAGTGTTATGAAATAATCTTTCATTTGTAATCCACTCTTCCCGTATTAAATCTCTATTTTTTCCGCCTACTCCAACGGTACTAATGAAGTCAACTTTTTTGAGCTGCCCATTAGATTTACATTCCCTGGCTAAAGCTATAATATTACGAGTTGAGTCCACAGAGCAGTTAAGTGCTTTTTCTATCGGCAGATTCATTTTTACATTTCCGGCACTATGAATAATATTGGTACATTTGCTGCACAATTTCTCATATTCTTCAGGGATCATTCCAAAGCATAGCAAACTCATATCTCCCCGAATTGTCCTGATACGATTTAATATTTCTTTTTCATCTTTTTTGTACCCCCAAAAATTTATTAAAGCTTGCAATCGATCATCAAGCTGTTTGTCGTCATCTGCACGAATAAGCAGCTCTACTTCTGTATTATTGTCTTGTAAAAGCAGAGGTATTAGTGCCGATCCTATAACACCGGTTGAACCTGTCACAAAGTATGTTTTCATAAGCTGTAAGTAATTATCCTTTCATCATTAAACTGTGTTTCTTCCAATCTTGCATAGAGATCATTGATTTCGGCTTTAAATTTTTCCTCAATTTTTTGTCTACGTAATTTTAGGTTTACATTTAATTCAAGCCCTTCCACCGTAAAAGGAGTAGAAGTAAGAAGGAGGCCTGCAGGAGATTGATGTTTTGGAAATTCTGCAAGATTTTGAATTACATCCTCCCCAATCATATCATATAAAGCTGTTGGAATCTTGGTTTGGTTATCATCGAGAACGATATTGAAACCCTTTGCATACTCAAAAAGAAGCAGTGGAGAGATAGAAAGGAGCATGATAAGTAATCTTCTTCCGGCACCAAATACAACTGCATGTTCTATATATGATATTTTTTGTACAGCATTTTCTATGCCGGCAGGTGCAATTTGTCGTCCGGCAGACGTTTTAAATATTTCAGATTTTCTACCTGTCAAAGTAATAAATCCCTGTTCATCAACTTTTCCCAGATCACCTGTTGGCAAATAACCATCTGAAGTTAGCACACATTCTCCAGGATTGTCAATATAATATCCAGCAAAGACACCAGCACCTTTTATTAACAGCTCGGAATCATCGGTAAATTTGATTTTGTTCTCAGAAAGAGGTTTTCCTACCGTTCCGAATTTCATATTATCCAGGCTGTTCATTGCAATCGGTACAATGTTTTCACTGGCTCCATAAGCTTCAAGAATCAAGATTCCCATTGCATGAAAACGCTCAAGAAGCCACAAAGGTATGGGAGCTGAACCGCTTATCGCATATTTAATATTTGTACCTAAGAAAGTCCTCAACTGTTTGAGAACAAGTGAGTCGATAATTTTATGCAGAAAATATGTTTTAAATGATTTTTTCCCAAAGCGTAAAGAAGTAGCATGTATGTTGCCAACCCTAAGAGATAAATTTATTATTTTTTGCAACAACAATGGTTTCTTATTAATTTCTGCCATAATTCCTGAGTAGATTTTTTCGAAAAACCGTGGAACGCCAATAAAAAGATAAGGATTAATATGTGGAATTTGTTTAACCAGATCTG
>CAZGAI010000573.1:0-2575 GCA_964523175.1 uncultured Victivallales bacterium
TTAATATTAGATGGGAAGATATCAGTAATGACTATAACAAATTCATTAAAAGTGGAAAGGTTGGTATAAATGAAAACCAGTAACAAATTATTACTACTTCTATTTGGAGTAATATTTATATCAGTAATTTTAACAATAATTGCTCCCTTCATAGGGCTCGAAAGGTTTTTAAGTCCAACAAACAACAAAGAAACCAGCATAGAGAAAACTTATAACATCAAATTTAATCAACTATTCAATGATTAATTACAGGAAACAAACAATGAATACCATAAACAAGATTTGCTTAATAATATTTATTTCATGCATAGTATTAGCTACAACTCTCTCTATTTTAGCCATTTGGGATGTTTTAATTTCAGATAACATATTATTTAGATCTGTTTCAACCCTGGGAGTAATCTTTTTTGGTTCATTAATGGTGGCAGTAGTGAATAAAATAATACCTATACATAAAGATAATGGAGATAACGACTGCAAATAAATTGGTAAGTCTTTCTATACTAGAATGTAGAACAACTGTATATAAAGTTATACTGAAAAATGTATCCATCTAAAATCGTATTATTTTATTAAAGCCTAAATTTTATTTGAAATAAAATGCATATTTGTGTTTGTAAATTTTCAGAGTTAGCTTAAGTTAGAAGCACGTTCAAAAAACGAGACGAGTCAGAGCAAATTCTGATAAGCGACGAGTTAGTTTTAAAACTTTAAAATATTCCAAATATTTTAAATAAGAGACTTGATTCGTTCGAATATTTGATTATCTTACTTTTCCGATTTTTCGGGCTGGTAGCTCAGCGGTAGTAGCACCTGCCTTTTAAGCAGGGGGTCCTGGGTTCGAATCCCAGCCAGCCCACCATTTTATTTAGTAAGTTGTCCGGCATTTTGCGGGCATATTTTTTTATCATAAGAGTATTTATTATAAATTCAAAGTAATGCTGTCTATTACTTTGATAGTTAATAATCTGATATATTTTTGTCTTTTTAGGAGAAGATTATGAGCATGGTATGTGACGTCTGTGGAAAAAGAAAAGTAGTTGGTGGATCCATCATCAGAAAAGGTCTTGCCAAAAGTAAAGGCGGGATTGGAATGCATGTAGTTAAAAATAATAAACGTACTTTCAAACCTAATATTCAGAATGCACGTGTCGCTGTTGATGGTCAGGTAAAAAAAATTAAAGTCTGTACATCATGTATACGTTCCGGAAAAGTACAAAAAGCATAATAATTATATAATTTTAGTGTATTTAGAGGCCGGGTGCTAAACCCGGCTTTTTCTGTTTTAATACATAAAGGAAAATAAAATGGATACAAGTATTCCTAAAGCTTACGAACCTGAAAAAATTGAAAAAAAATGGTTCCCGGAATGGAATGATAAAGGATATTTTAAAGGAACGGTTGACGAAAATAAAAAACCGTATTCCATAGTTATTCCGCCCCCTAATGTTACAGGGATTCTTACACTTGGTCATGTTCTTAATAATACCCTGCAGGACATTCTGATTCGCTGGAAAAAAATGCAGGGATATTCTGTCTGCTGGTTTCCCGGAACAGATCATGCGGGCATTGCCACTGAAAGCCGTGTAGAAAAACACCTGAGAGAAACAGAAGGCATAAGCAGGCATGATCTAGGCAGGGATGCTTTTATTAAAAAAGTTTGGGAATGGAAAAATGAATATGGCGGAACTATTATTCAACAACTTAAGAAACTTGGATGTTCATGCGACTGGGAGCGCGAAAGGTTCACTCTTGATGAGGGGTTAAATAATGCTGTACGTAAAGTTTTTGTAGAGCTCTATAATAAAGGATATATTTACCGCGGAAGCAGAATGATTAACTGGTGCCCTATCTCCAGAACAGCCCTGTCCGACGAAGAAGTTATCTTCAAAGAAGTAAATGGACTTTTCTACCATTTTAAATATCCATTGAGTGATAAAAGCGGTTTTTTGGAAATTGCCACTACACGTCCCGAAACAATGCTTGGTGATGCAGCAGTAGCAGTCAACCCAGAAGACACCCGGTATAAACATTTAATAGGCAAAACAATCAACCTGCCTTTAACAAATAGAAAAATACCTATAATTGGAGACTTGCATGCAGATCCTGAATTTGGAACAGGTTGTGTGAAAATCACACCAGCCCATGATCCTAACGACTTTGAAGTTGGGAAAAGGCATAATCTTACCAGTCTGAATGTAATGAATACCGATGCTTCCATGAATGAAAGTGCAGGAGAAGAATTTATTGGCATGGACCGATTTGAGTGTAGGCAAAAAATAGTTTTCATGATGAAAGATCTTGATTTATTTGTTAAATCAGAAGCTCATACACATAATGTAGGATACTCTGAGCGCGGTGATGTGCCTATTGAACCAAGGCTGAGTGAACAGTGGTTCGTTAACATGAAAGAACTGGCTAAGCCGGCTGTTGAAGCTGTTAAAACAAAAGAAATTAAATTTTACCCTGAACGCTGGAATAAAGTTTATTATAACTGGCTTGATAATATTCATGACTGGTGCATCAGCCGTCAAATCTGGTGGGGACATCGAATTCCTGCGTGGTACAATGACAA
>CAZGAI010000574.1:0-2572 GCA_964523175.1 uncultured Victivallales bacterium
GTATAGTCTGCTTTCCCTTTTACAATGGGTTTAATCAAAATTGGTATAAGATCCGGATTCATCTGACCATCACCGTCTATTTTAACAATAATTTCTGCGCCATCTTTTAATGCTTCAATATATCCTGTTTTTATGGCCCCTCCAACTCCTTTGTTAACACTATGTTTCAATATTACCACACGGCTGTCTGTGCATGAATCTTCAACATACTTTCCTGTACTCTCAGGACATTTATCATCTATAACATATATTCTCCATACACAGGCGTGTATTTTATTTATAAGACCCAAAATATGTTTTTTTACATTGTAGCAGGGAATTACAACTGCGATTTTAGGTTCATTCTCCAATTTGGGGGGGGTATAGCTCATATTATTTATTGTTTTTTACTACATCAAACCAGGTAAATCCAGACAGGGATTTAATAAACTTTAAAGATGTATTTTGTTTTAATAATTCATATTGGTGGCCTGGAGCTACAACTATACCTGCTCCAGTTAAATCAAAATTAAAAGATTTGGCATTTACTGTTACTTCTACGGTAGCACCCCATCCAACTGCTTTTATTAAAATATTTGTGTGATCAGGCAGACTTTTTGCTATAAAACGAAGATGCTGAAAACGATTATAGTTGTTTATATCTTTTTTATCAGGATCAAGTTTCTTCCATAATTTCATTTGAGGATACATGAATGTTCCATTCACAGTGGGAGTTCCTGCGGCATACAATGAAGCAGGAAAATAACTATCCCATGGCCACTGATTATTGCTTAGAGCCAAAACCCTTCTATAAGCTTTCGTATTATCGTTATTTACAAATAATATATTTTCTATGTTACTTTTTAATTCAAATTTATCGGGTGCTACTGCTACCGGATTAAAAAAAAGATTTGGTAAATTAAGGAAAAAATAAACAACTACAAACATCTTTATATTGCCTGTCAGTAAAGAATAAGATGCTAAAAATACCGTTGATAACAGTAACGTGTTCCAAACTAATTCTTGTTTAGATATAATGATAATGTAAAGAACAATCAATACCCATAAAAAAGAAATTATATACGATAATATAATATATTTTTTGCTATTTACAAGATAATCTCTATTTGTGAAAACGATTCCGCAAAGAAAGAAGTATGACAAACCTAGCGCCAGGTTAAGACGCTGACCTTGAACCATGTAGAATAAAGTGTATTTGGCAATAAATGCCGGCACTCCTATAAACATATATATCATACAGAATACTGAAAACAATGCTACAGGAATCAGAGTATAACATATTTTTCTAGGCGCTTTTGATAAAATATAAAAGTAGACTACAGTAAGTGGCAAAAATAAATAATAATACGAAGGAACTATATTAAATAAACCTTTTGGTCTCAACAACCAACCTCCTGTCATATTCGCAAATCCACGTAATAACATTAATGGAGGTACAGTCCCTCCAGCTCTAAACCTCTGCCCAGGATATACAGTGTTTCTAATAATATCAATAGTATTTTTTGAATCAATCCACCAAAACCAAACAAGTATTCCAACTATTGCTAAAGCTATAATATATATTAATATTTTCTGTAAGCTTATCAGAGAATAAAGCCTGTCCCTTAAGAAAACACCTATAAAAATCATTAAAAACAGATAAGCTAAAGAGATTTGCCAAGGAGGATATAGGAATAAAATAAATCCTGCTATGGACAACCCCAACCCTATGCTAAGCAAACTCGATATTATAATTTTATTATTCTTCAGAATTAATATAGCTAAGCAAAAGGAAATCGCTGCAAACGATATTATACTATAAACCTGAGTCGACCAAAATACAGTGTATGCAGAAATAGAAAATAATATGGACAACGCAAAACTTGTAATAGGCCTTCTATTCAATACAATATAAAACATCCACCAGAGAGATAATATTCCTGCAAAAATCGGAAAGAACCAGTTCCATGACAACGCTCTTTTTAAGTCCAGCATAAAAAACCCCCAGGTGGCAGGTTTTGCCAGTGATGATATATGCTTTACGGGAATTATGGAATTCATAATAACCAGCATATTCTGTCCTTCAATCCCGATGTTAGTATTAACAACAGGGAATTGCGGTTTATGGTTATATTGAGCTATTGCCCAGGGAGTCGATACCATCCATTCATCAGATCTTACCAACTGTGGAGCAAATGCCAGGGGCTATAGGCGCATCAATTATTGGACTGGATTTATCAATTAATATTTGTATAGAAGATCCGGTTATGCCAAAATATACTAATAAAGTGAATATCATACTAAAAAAGCAAATCATAATAATAGTAAAGTTCTGTGTAAAAAAAGAAGCGTGCTTATTGATAAAGCAGCAAACCAATATCGAAATAATGAAAATTAAAAATGAAAGCCACCAGCTATTACATTTCATTGTTTCAGTTTTATTGAATGATGAATTTTTAATTTCTATAACAGGATATGAAAATCCATCAACGGGAATATCGAAAGAGAATATGCCATTGGATTTTTTTAAATTGTTCAACCTGTTTTTCGGCTTAAGCTGTGATAGGGAAAACGTTTGTATTATATTCCCAGC